>NZ_RPZY01000027.1:0-120424 GCF_008661855.1 Varibaculum sp. | reverse complement strand
TACTACCTCAACAGCGAAAACCCCCTCAAACCCCACCAACTAATCCAGACCCACCACATAAAACCAGGTCACAAACCAGAACCCAAACAACCAAAACCAGGCCCGAAACTATGGGACAGAGCAATCGATTACGACCCCAAATACCAAGACGGATCCCTACACATCCGCAAAGGCTGGGCAGGACACTAAACCACCCCGACACGCCCGGAAAAAGACACACAAAATGTTACTTAGCCCAGAATAGAAGAGTGGGAGTAGAGAAGGGTTTGCCCTGTTCCATGGGGCTTAATCATAGCTGATGCTAAAATGCTCAATGTCGTAGTTACGTGGAAAGGTAAATCATTGAGTAATCCTATTCATCCAGACTCTTCAAATCCGGGGTCTGCATCATTAGAACCTGAATCTAGCAATAGTCCCAACATTTCTACGAGTGAGGCAACTAACCCTAATCCATCATTGTCGCTGGCAGCTCCAGCAACTGGGATGAATTCTCCAATGCCTCCTGCGGGAATGGTTCCTCCACCTCCTCCTGGTGGTTTCCCGCCTCCAGGTGTGTCAGGTGGTTATCCACCCTACCCTCCGCAACCTGGATTTGGAACGCAGCCGGTATCTAATGCTGCCAATTCAATGTCAGCCGGGCAGAATCCCTATCCGCAGACAGGATATGAACCGCTCAATCAATTTGGCGGTTATCCAGTCTACCCAGGTAATAGTGCCGGATATCCTGGAATGAAGAAACCGGCAGGAGATTTTGCTCTGGCATTGAAAGCTATTTGGCCAACTTTTACAGGAATGCACAAATCGGAAGGACAACTCCGGGTAAAGGCTAACTCTCAGTTGAAATACTGGTGGTGGGTCATGATGCTGCTATTTGCTCTGGTAGCTGGACTATCTTCCTCTGTGCTCCTTGCTCGCAGTGCAGATATTTTCTCTGGAGGAATACTGGGGGCTTCCGGATACGGAACCTATAGTGTCTTGTACTTCGCGCAATGGTTACTTTGCTTTGTTATGTTCACACTGGTGGCGTTCGCGGCTGTGGTTCTGCGGGCGGTATTAGCCTTAGCGGCTGCCCGCACCAAGCAAACTGCGGTTTCGTTTACCCAGGTAGCTTCGATAGTTGCTACTGGGCTGGTATTGCCCACTTTTGTGCTGTCATTGATGTTCTTAATCGCCCTGCTCCCAATTCCCGTTTTGACCACCATAATGATACTGGTGCTGCAATTGCTGCTTTCGGCATCCTTCTTGATGATGGAATTGCTGGTTTTCGGAGGCTTAAAAGACCTATATCCGAAAGATAAAAGCCCCGAAATGCGGCATACGGTTTTCTTTGTTATCTGGACTTTGTGTGCGTCATTGGTAATCGGAATGTTTGCAGTTCCTACCGGATCGTACGCGCTTTACTCTAGCGCAAAATCTGCCGTACAAGACAACGTTCAAAATGAACTCAATAATTTGAATAATTTAGAGCGGTTATTCGGTAACTAATTCAACGCTGGTAGCGATATTTGTAAAGAACTTAGACATTTAACCTAAAAGCTTAGTTACCATGGTAAATAACAGCATAAGCGATAAAGAAAGGAAGATGACCATGACTGTTCACGATAATGGCCCCGAACCATACAGCTTCGATTTGGAAACTGAAACCAAGGAAAACACCAACTATCGCACTACCGCCTGGACAGGAAAGTTCTTGCAGGTAACTCTAATGTCTATTCCGGTAGGGGAATCCATCGGTTTGGAAGTACACCCCGATAATGACCAATTCCTGCGCTTAGATGCTGGTAAAGGCAAAGTAGTGATGGGGGACACCGAAGATAACCTCACTTTTGAACAGGAAGTTAGCGACGGCTGGGCAGTAATGGTACCCGCTGGTAAGTGGCATGACATTATTAATGTCGGTGACGAGCCGATGAAACTCTATGCCGTTTATTCTCCGTCCCACCATGCGAAAGGAATCGTACAAGAGACTTTCGCTCAGGCAGAACAGGACGAGGAATCCGGCAAGGACGTTCCTCCCGAATGGACAGTTCAGCTAGGTAAATAAGTTTTCTCTCCGAATTCAATCGGACGGTATTTAGCTTGACTATTAACTAAAAAATCAGTTTTAGCTAAACAAATTGGCGGTGTCACCCCGGCTTGCGGGGTGACACCGCCAACTATTTTAGTTCCGCATCAAACAGCGATGCTCAAAAGGTAAGGAACTTAGGAATCTAACTCTTCAAGGGCGGCTTCTAGGCGAGTCAGCTTCGCGCTCATTTCACCGCTGCGGCCAGGACGAATATCGGCTTTTAGAACTAAAGCCACCCGCGGACCAAATTTAGAAACCGCTTCACAAGCATCTTTAACTACCTGCATACATTCATCCCAGCTCCCCTCAATGGTGGTAAACATGGGATCGGTGCGGTTAGGGAGTCCAGAATCTCGAACCACCTGCACCGCGGCCGCAACTGCGTCCCGCACTCCACCATCAGCGTCAGAACTAGAGGGGGTAATAGAAAATGCAACTAACATATTTGTACTTTAACCCCATCTTGATAAATACGGTTACTGGAAAACCCTCCCAGAAGATTTAGTGTTCTCAAGCTAGTATCTAGCGCGCCCTCGAGAAATAAAAAGCTCCTAAAATGATAAAAATGCAGGAAACGTGACGAATATAGCCTGTCTGTAACCAATAGGAGATTGGTAGGTAAGGCGCCGACCCTGCTAGGCTTTAAGGGTAGTTGTTTAACCGTCTCCTCCAAGCAGACGACTTAAACAGCTAACAAGCTTCCCAGGTAGCTATTAAAACCAGTTATCGGGGGAATGCGGTTGGGTAGCGGGTGAGAATTCAGACGACTTCCCAATTTCGCGCGCAAAATTTCATATCGGGCAGCTATTTCAGATAAGGGAAGACTTTGAATAAGCGGATTTTCGTAAGAAAAAAGAACGATACCACCCAGTTCAATGTCTATGACATCTTCGGTCTGGACACTGCTGCCCTCAAAAAGGTGAAATATACGGTATTCGCCGAGATAAACCAGGATATCGTACTCGATAGCATTGACCTTGATGACTACTACGTCCTCGAATATCTGCCAGGTCAATTTGATCAACGCGCAGATGCCGCGGAAAAATGCCTAGCCTTACTGGGGTATCAAGCCACCGTGAAATGCGGATATGGGCATACCGGCAAGGTGGAATTCAACCCCATCGAGATGCGGCTTAAAGATATGTCGGTACTGGAAAATGAAACCTATATTCCCAACCGGCAACTGCCCCCCACGGTTGAAATTACCGATGATTACTATGAGCACGCCTCCTTGGCAATGACTAAAGACGACCTGTTATTCATCAAAGATTATTTTGATTCTATAGGGCGACTGCCCACCGAAACCGAAATTAAGGTAATAGATACCTATTGGTCAGACCATTGCCGCCACACAACTTTTGAAACTGAGCTAACCGATGCGACCTTTAGCGGTCCTTACGCGGATCGCTTGCAAGCAGAATGGAATCAATATCTGGCAGAACGCAACAGCCAGAAACCAATCACCCTAATGGATTTGGCCACCTTGGCTGCCAAACGGGAAAAGGTAAAGAACCAGGAAGTCTCTAACGAGATTAATGCCTGCTCGGTATATGTAACCGTGGGTGGCAAACGCTATATCTTGCAATTCAAGAACGAAACCCACAATCACCCCACCGAGATAGAACCTTTCGGGGGGGCTTCTACTTGTATTGGGGGTGCTATACGTGACCCGCTATCGGGACGTACCTTTGTTTACCAGGCGATGAGAATCTCTGGCAGCGCCGATCCGCGGCTAGAGGATTCCATAGATGGAAAACTCTCCAGCAAAGAAATTACCCAGCGGGCAGCTTCCGGATATTCCTCCTATGGCAACCAAATCGGGCTGACCACCAACTATGTTAAAGAAATCTATCATCCTGGCTATCGCGCGAAGCGCCTCGAACTCGGGTTCGTAGTTGGGGCAGCACCCGCGGAGAATATTATTCGCGAAGAACCTGCTCCCGGGGATCTCATCCTCTTGATTGGAGGACGCACCGGACGCGACGGGATTGGGGGAGCCACTGGCTCGTCCAAAACTCACACCCGCGCCTCAGCCCAAACCTGCGGAGCGGAAGTACAAAAAGGTAACCCGATTGTTGAGCGCAAAATCCAACGCCTGTTCCGCCGAAGTGAGGTAGCCAAACGGATTAAGAAATGTAACGACTTTGGCGCGGGGGGAGTCTCCGTCGCTATCGGAGAACTAGCTCCCGGCTTGGAAATAGAACTTGACCGCGTGCCGGTCAAGTACCAAGGTCTAAACGGAACCGAACTGGCTATCTCAGAATCGCAAGAACGAATGGCGGTCTGTATTGACCCCGCAGATTTGCATTTCTTCTATGATGCTTGCGCGGCCGAGGACGTAGAAGTCACCCAGGTTGCAACCGTCACCGATAACCGGCGTCTGGTGATGCATTACCTGGGAGAAACTATCGTAGACATTTCCCGCGATTTCCTAGATACCAACGGGGTGCGCTCCCAGGCGCAATTTGCGGCGACCTCCAGCGGAAACATCACTGCTCAACGCAGCATTGACGGTAACGACTTGCAAGAACAATTGGCGAACAATCTAGCTGATTTAAACATTTGCTCGCAGCGCGGATTAAACGAAATATTTGACTCCTCGATTGGGGCAACCACTCTAACCTTGCCTTATGGGGGCAAGTTCCAACGCACCCCCTCCCAGGTGAGCGCCCAGCTAATTTCGGTTGAAGACGGACAAAGCGATATTGCCTCGGTAGCGGCCTACGGGTTTGAACCGTCCTTAACAAACCAAAGCCCCTACCACAGCGCCATCGTTTCCGTAGTACAGTCCATGTCGCGCCTAGCCGCAGCCGGGGTAGATTATCGCGACCTATATTTCAGTTTCCAAGAATACTTCCCACGGCTGGGTAAAGATCCAGAAAAATGGGGAACGGTAGTGGAATCCCTCTTAGGAGCCAATCGAGTTCTGCGGCATTTCCATTTAGCCTCCATCGGCGGTAAAGATTCCATGTCGGGAACTTTTGAAGATATGAATGTGCCGCCTACGTTGGTTAGTTTCGCGATTGGTATGCAAGCAGCGGATAAACTGCGCACCCCCGAATTCAAAGCCCGAAATCACCGCATTTACCTGCTGAAAGTGGAAAACGATGAGCTGGGGGCGGTAGATTTAGATTCTTTCCAATCTGCACTCGACCTGCTGGTAAATACTAACCCGCACGCGGTTTACGCCTTGGGATATGGCGGAATCGCCGAAGCACTGCCTAAAATGGCATTTGGAAATCGGATAGGTTTTGCCATAGATACTGAAGCGGATTTATTTGCTTCCCGTTATGGCAGTTTCATTATCGAGAGCGACCAGCCACTAGATTTACCATTACTGGGATACACCGGCAGCTGGCAAGAAACCAGCATTAACGGTCAGCGTATTGATTTGGCTGCTTTACAACAGGCTTGGGAAGAACCCCTACAAGAGATTTTCCCAACCGCCGGTAGCCATATTCCCACTGATGATTTGCGCGTAGACGGAAGCTGTCTAACAAAAACCCTACATGCGCCCTATCGAAAAGAAAATCCGCAGGTATTTATTCCAATCTTCCCCGGTACTAACTGCGAATATGACATGACCAGAGCTTTTACTCGCGAGGGAGCGCAGGTAGTAACGGAAGTGTATCGGGATGCTGCTTCCTATGCTCGGCAAATCGAGCAAGCAGACATTTTGGCAATTCCCGGAGGATTTTCAGTCGGTGACGAACCCGACGGATCGGCAAAGTTCATTGTTTCGGTGCTGCGCCAAGCCCAGGTTAAAGAAGCCGTACACTCCTTGCTGCGCAAGGGGGGCTTGATTCTGGGAATTTGTAATGGTTTCCAGGCATTAATCAAATCTGGTTTACTTCCCTACGGAAAGATTCGGGATTTAGATGCAAATTCGCCAACTTTGGCACAAAATGACAGCGAGCATCACGTAGCCAAAATCGTACGTACCCAAGTGGCATCGGTAGCTTCACCCTGGCTCAGTTCCTTCGATGTAGGCGAGGTACACCACATACCTATTTCTCATGGAGAAGGACGGATAGTGATGAGCTCGGCAGACTACGATAAATATCTAGCAGCTGGGCAAATCGCCACCAAATATATTGGGGAAAATCCCAACGGATCGTCCTATGAAATTGAAGGACTCTTGGCTCATCAGGGGCAAATCCTGGGGAAAATGGGTCATTCCGAACGCAGCGGTAGCGGCTTATACCGCAACTACTGTCCCGAAATAGAACAGAACATATTTAGAAACGGGGTTAATTATTTCCGATGGATGTAGCAATTATTTTTGGCTCTGCCTCTGATAAAGAAAAAATGGCAGGCGCAGCTAAATGTTTAGATGAATTCGGGCTGGAATACAAAGCATTTATCGCTTCTGCGCACCGGGTTTCAGAATTATTAGAGACCATTCTAAAAGAAGCCGTGGACTCGGGGGCGAAAGCTATCATTGCGGGAGCCGGACTGGCAGCACACCTGCCGGGAGTAATCGCTTCTAAAGTCACTATCCCAGTTATCGGGGTACCCTTAGATGCGGCTTTGGGCGGACAAGATGCTCTCTATTCAATCGTGCAAATGCCCAAAGGAATCCCGGTTTCGACGGTGGGAATCAATAACTCCTATAACGCTGCTATGACTGCGGTTGAAATCATCGGTACCAGCAACCAGCAGGTAGCTGCGCAGCTAAAAGAATACCGCGAAAATATGAAGAAAAAATTCACTGCCGAACCGATTAATTTTTAATAAAAATACAATAAAAGAGAAGGCAAAATAATGGAGAAGAAAGAATTTCTTTACGAGGGTAAAGCCAAGAAAATCTATGCTACCGACGACCCTGATAAAGTCATCGTCTACTACAAAGACGATGCTACTGCCGGTAACGGAGAGAAAAAGGGCACCATTAAAGATAAAGGTGTAATTAACAATGAGCTAACCAGTTACCTGTTTGAAATGCTGGCTTCCCACGGGGTGAAAACCCATTTCCTTGAGAAACTCAGCGATCGCGAACAATTGTGCGTCAAGCTAGATATTGTTCCGCTAGAGGTAATTACCCGCAATATTATTGCGGGTTCTATGGCTAAACGCCTAGGTCTAGAAGAGGGAACTATCCCGAAGAAAATGATTCAAGAGTTCTCCTATAAGGACGATAGCTTGGGTGACCCCCTGATTAACTCTGATCATGCGATTGCCATCGGGGCAGCGACCGAAGAAGGAGTTGCCGAAATCCTGGAGGTAACCGCTAAGATTAACCAGATTCTTTCTGATGCTTTCAAGAAAGAAGGCATCCTCTTAGTGGACTTCAAGATCGAGTTTGGTCGCGACAAGGACGGGAATCTGCTGTTAGCAGACGAAATCACCCCAGACACCTGCCGGCTTTGGGACGCAGAAACCAAGAAGAAACTAGACAAGGATCGCTTCCGGCGAGATATGGGCGGGATTGAAGAAGCCTACAAGGAAATCCTGCACCGCATTACCAAGAAATAACTAATTGCGCTTTTCCTGGGGGCGGAACCTCGCTTGCGCCCCCAGGAAAAGCGCCACAATGTAGAGCGCTACTGAGGGCAAGGGAAAACAGATTATGGTCAGCTATAAAGATGCCGGTGTCGATAAAGAAGCAGGCTATGAGCATGTGCGCAGGCTGAAGAAAATGGTAGACTCCACCCAAAATGAACAGGTTTTGGGATCGCTAGGCTCATTTGCTGCTCTGTATGAGCTGGGAAACTACCGCAATCCAGTCCTGGTTTCCGGCACTGACGGGGTAGGAACAAAACTTAAAATCGCTTTCGCCCTCGAAAAATACGACACTGTAGGTATTGACCTGGTGGCAATGTGTGTAAATGACGTGCTCTGTCATGGGGCGCGCCCGCTATTCTTCCTCGACTATCTGGCTTGCTCCCAGCTAGACGCCGACGTTTCTGCCCAATTGGTTTCCGGGGTAGTTGCTGGCTGTAAACAAGCCGGGGCTGCCCTAGTGGGGGGCGAAACCGCAGAAATGCCCGGATTTTATGCACCCGGAGACTACGATATGGCCGGTTTTGCCGTCGGCGTGGTAGAAAAAGATGCCATTATAGACGGCTCGGCTATCCGTAGCGGCGACCGAGTGATAGCACTTCCCTCCTCAGGACTACATTCCAACGGCTTCTCCCTGGTAAGAGCACTATTTAAAGATGACTTTTCGCCAGAGCTACTTACGCCCACCAGAATATATGTACCTGAAATTCTGGCTTTACTAGACAAAAAAGTTAAACTTCATGGCCTAGCGAATATCACTGGCGGGGGGCTGGAAGAAAACGTACCTCGGATTATTCCCGAGGGGCTCACCGCCCAGATTGAAAAATCCAAAGTTCGTATTCTCGATATTTTTAGGCGCAGTGAGTTCGACGCAGTTAGCGAACCGGAAATGTGGGGAACTTTCAATATGGGAGTGGGGTTTGTGCTAGTGGTTCCCCCGGAAGAACTGCCACAAATACAAGCCATAGTGCCTGATGCTTACGAAATAGGAGAAATAAAAGCACAAATTCCCGAGCAGCAAGGCAATAAAATATGCCTGCGATAATCAGCTATTGCTTTAGGTAGCAGACACAAATCTTTTGGAATCGTTAGCGGAAAAAGGGGAGAATAAAAGCTGATGGCAAAGATTCTGATAGTTGGAAACGGGGGACGCGAAAACGCGGTTAAGCGCGCCCTGAGTGCTCACGAAATTGCCCAAACCACGTCCTCTAATATGCAAGAAATCTTGCAGACGGCGCGCGATTTCTCCGCTGATTTAACCATTGTGGGCAGCGAAGACCTGCTAGTTGCCGGAATTGAAGATTTATTTAGCCAGGCAGGAATGAAGCTGTTTGGGCCGGGTAGGGCGGCTTCCCGACTAGAGGGCTCGAAAGCCTATGCCAAAGACTTTATGAAAAAATACGGGGTAAAAACCGCCCGCTACCAAACTTTCAGCGACTACGAGACCGCGATTGCGGGACTGGTGGATTTTAACCTCCCGGTAGTGGTGAAAGCTTCTGGACTTGCAGCCGGAAAAGGGGTAATCATCTGCGAAACCGCAGATGAAGCTCGTGATGCGATTGCGGAAATCATGGTTGAGGGACGATTCGGCAAAGCCGGAGAACAGGTTATCTTAGAGGAATACCTGGTCGGCAAAGAAGCCTCTATTCTCAGTCTCGCTAATGAAAAAGGTATCTTTCCGCTAGTTTCTGCCAAGGATCATAAGAAGATTGGCGAAGGAGAAACTGGTCCCAATACTGGTGGAATGGGAACTTTTGCTCCCAATCCGTTTTACACCGATGAGCGGCAAGCCCAGTTTGAACGCGACATTTTGGCTCCGACTTTGAAAGGTATCCAGGCAGAGGGGCTAAAATTTGCGGGCTGTATATTCTTTGGTTTAATGCTCACTGATAATGGCACTTACCTTTTGGAATACAATATGCGCTTTGGCGACCCGGAAACCCAAGTTGTATTGCCACTCCTCGATAGCGATTTATATTCACTTTTAACTGCCTGTATGCAGCGGACACTTACCCAGGAAGATATTAAAATACGTAATCAAAAAGCTATCTGTCTGGTATTAGCCTCAGGGGGATATCCCGGAGATTACCAGAAAGGTAAAGAAATTACCGGTCTGGATGGAGTCGATTATCTAGAGGCGGGAGTGCGCCATGAAAACGGTAAAAGCTACACCAATGGTGGGCGGGTGCTAAACCTTTTGGCACAAGCCGACACTCTAGAGGCAGCCAGAAATATAGTCTATAAGAATGCTGAAATAGTAGATTTTGCGGGTAAAACCTATCGTAAAGATATAGGTAGCGACGCTATTTAATAAACCAGTCCTATCGCTTAGGGTTTTTAATTATTTAGGAGGACGAGCTTGCAGGCACAAACGGTAACTAACCTGGGAGAAGAATGCGGGGTTTTCGGAGTATATGGTTCTCCCGATGCCTCTAGTCTTGTTTATTACGGACTGCACGCCCTCCAGCACCGCGGTCAAGAAGGAGCCGGTATAGCGGTCTCCGATGGCGAAACTATCCGAGTTAAAAAAGCCAAAGGGCTGGTAACCGAAGTTTTTGATGACCCTAAGCGCCTCACTAAACTGAGTGGTTCGCGCGGGATTGGCCATGTGCGGTATTCAACCTCTGGAAATAACTGGTCTTGCAATCTACAGCCCTTTGTGTTCCATCTCCATCAAGGCAATATTGCTTTAGCACATAATGGAAACCTGGTAAATTCTCCGCAGCTTAAAGCGCAGCTAGAGCAGCAAGGCTCTATCTTTAACTCCAACTCAGATTCGGAAGTTCTTATGCATTTAATAATGCATGAACAAGGCACCTTCTATGAAAAATTATGTGCAGCCTTGAATAAACTGCGGGGCGGATTCACCTACCTGATTATGACCGATGACACCATGTACGGAATTGTGGATCCGCACTGTCTGCGTCCTTTAGTAATTGGGAAGATGAAGACTCGGGGAGGCTGGGTTTTAGCCAGTGAGAGTTGCGCTCTAGATTTGATTGGGGCTGATTTCTACCGGGATTTGCGCGGTGGGGAAATCGCTATTATCAACGAGGACGGTCTTAAGATTAAGCGCTACTGCGAGGAACAAGATACTTGCGTTGCCGCCATGGAATATATTTATTTCGCTAGACCAGATTCCAATATTTTGGGGAAAAATGTTCATGCGGTGCGTAAACAGTGCGGGATGGCCCTCGCTAAAGAACAGCCCACACCGGGCGCGGATATTGTAATCGGCGTTCCTAACTCCTCACTTTCTGCCGCCTCGGGCTATGCGGAAGCTGCACACCTGCCCTATGAAATGGGATTAATAAAGAACCAGTACGTGACTCGCACTTTTATTCAACCAAAGCAATCATTGCGGGAAAAGGGCGTATTGATGAAGCTGTCTGCGGTCAAAGGAATCGTAGAAGGTAAATCCGTAGTGATGGTTGATGACTCGATTGTGCGTGGCACTACCTCTAGAAGAATCGTGAAACTGTTAAAAGATGCTGGGGCTCGCGAGGTACATGTGCGGATTGCTTCCCCTGAGTTTATTTTTCCTAGTTTCTACGGTATTGATGTTTCTAATTCCGCTGAACTAATCAGTGCCCATATGGATGTCGATGAACTGGGTGCCCATTTGGGAGCAGATTCTCTGGCGTACCTGTCGGTTGCGGGTCTGGTTGAATCGGTAGGTTTGAATCTTCCCGGACCTTATGGTGGTTTGTGTATGGATTCATTTGCCGGGCATTACCCGGCGGGTCTTGGTAGCTACGAGGAAGAATACCTTGAAACTATGACGAAGATTCAAAGCGACTTTTCTAATAAGTCTCGCTAGTTTTCTTCCGGGTTAAGCGAATCTTATCGCGCGCCTGCCAGGCGGGGATTAGCTCGGTTGTTAGCATTGCCACCAGCACTAAAGCGCCCCCGATAAGCATTCTCGAAGTCACGTCCTCGCCGCCGAAGAATACCGCAAAGAAAGCGGCAAACACCGGTTCCATGGTCATAACTACCGCGGCTTTAGTAGGACGTAGCTGACTTTGTGCCCAAGTTTGCAAGATAAGGGCGCCGATAGCGGCAAACACTACTGTGTAGGCGATTGCCACCCACGCCGAAACAGTATGGGGCAAAGTTATACCGAATGGGAGCGCCGCGAGGGGACAAAATAAGCCTAAAGCGATTAGCTGTACCGCCGCTAAGGTTAAGGGGTTATCTCTCGTAGCCCAGCGAGCCGTCAACACGATATGTAATGAAAAGAGAATCGCCCCGATTAAGGTGATTGTTTCCCCAATCCCGATTGATAGCCCCTTCAGACTCAATACCATCAATCCTGCCAGGGCGATTATGGCGGCCGCCAAGTTTACCGGTTTGATTTTTTCGCGGAAAAGTAACCATACCAGCAGGGGAGTGAGCACCACATATAGACCGGTAATAAACCCTACTACCGATGCATCGGCGCTCTCTAACCCTTTGGTTTGAAAAATCTGGGCACTGGCATAGACAAAACCTAAGCCGAAGCCGTGAATCCAGGTTTCTTTGGGGGCGCGGCGCAGGCGGGAAAAGAAACATATTCCAACCAGAATTCCTGAGGCTAAGAAGCGAATCGCTAGGAACGATAAGGTGCTCATATCGCTTAAGAGGTCTTTAATCAAGAAAAAGGTGGATCCCCAAACAGTGGTCGCAACTAGCAGCGCACATACCGCTAAACTTTGTCGATAGTAGCGGTTAAGTCCCTTAAAATAAACCTGGTTGGATTTAATCATCACTCGATTCTAGAGCCGCCCTCGTAAGGAATTCTATTTGGAACGGTGTGTACTCTAGCACCCCCTAGAAATCGGGCAGGTAGCTGGGGCTGGCTATCAGAGCACCTCAAGCGAGAGCTGGTTATTTTATGCTATTCTTCCCTTCAGGTAAACGTTAGGAGAGTGATGGAAACCAGGAAGCTATCGCATCTAACTGGTGTTCCTATTCCCAATTCAAACCCGCTGTGGCGGGGTATTTTTTTATCAAAAACTATTAACAGGAAAGGGCGTAAATATGCAGGATCACTATGATTTTCCGCGTTTTGGAGTAGGGCAACATCTGATCTCGGTGTCTCAGTTCGATCACGAGAATCTGCAAGAGTTCTTTGACCTAGCCGAGTTTTTGCGTCCTATTGCGCAGCGTAAACAAATTTGTACCGTACTTGATGGGGCGGTTCTTTGCTCCCTGTTCTTTGAGCCTTCTACCCGTACCCGCCTTTCTTTTGAATCTGCTTTTTTGCGTCTCGGGGGAGAAGTCGAAACCACTACCGGTTTCACTTTTTCTTCTATGGCTAAAGGGGAATCAATCGCCGATACCTCGCGCGTGGTGTCCGGGTTCACCGATGTTTTAGTAGTTCGCCACCCCGATGCTGGTTCGGTAGCTGAGTTTGCCCGCCACTCTATAGTGCCGGTACTGAATGCGGGAGATGGTTCTGGCGAGCATCCCTCTCAGGCGTTATTAGATGTGTTCACGATGCGCAAGGAACTCGATAAAAGAGGTAAGAGCCTGGATGGCTGCACTATCGCTATCATGGGTGATTTAAAGTACGGTCGCACTGTTCATTCCCTAATGAAACTAATGAGCCTCTATGAGAATGTCACCTTTAGGCTGTTTTCTCCTCCCTCCCTGGAACTACCGGGACAAATTGCTGACTATGCTACTAAACGGGGAGGACGAGTAGTTACCTGTGGCACTCAGATTGAGGCTTTAGAGGGCGCAGATACGGTTTACGCTACCCGAGTCCAACGCGAACGGATGACTGAAGAACTGGCGAAATCAAAACAGCTGCAAGGCTGCTTACTCGATAAAGCCATGCTTGAACAAGCGGGTGTTGCCCAAGATATTATTATCTGTCACCCGCTGCCTCGTGATTCGCGTCCTAATGCGCTAGATCTTTCAACTGACGTGGACTGTTTGCCCGGTCTGTCGATTTTTAAGCAAACAGATAATGGGGTTCTGGTACGGATGGCAATGTTCCTAACCACTATGGGGGTAGGTAAACAGTTGGTGCAAGCAAAAACCAAGCAAAAAATCTGGAAAGTAACTCCCGAGGAAGAATAGTCAGTTATTTAGCTGTCTATCAGTTAGCTTTTCGGTCAGGGCTTTTAGAGCGAGCCAGGATAGGTAGCTAGGTTATTATTGTCTACTCTGCTAATAGATTTTTCGTTATAAATTTTTCGCCTCAGAGAGTGCAAGTAGTGGCATAAACGTTTATCGGGGTTGAGTAAACTTGGTTTACTCAACCCCGATACTAACTAAGAGCGATTTACCTATGGATTGCTTCCCGAACCTTACTTCTTGAATAGGGTTTTGCGGGCATAAACCGGCTCAGAGGTTACTTGCAATCCCAATTGGCGGAAAATGTGGGTATCGACTGAACCGAGAATCGTGGTGGTGTGGACTTCGCAACCTCTAAGATTAACCAGTTGCTCTAGAGCTTTGCGCGCATTTTCATCGGTATCGGCAGAAACTGAAAGCGCAATCAAGACTTCATCGGTATGCAGACGGGGATTTTGCGCACCCAAATGGTCAACCTTTAGGGTTTGAATCGGCTTAATTGAAGTCGGCGCAAGTAATTGAACCTTATTGTCGATTCCGGCCAGCAGTTTCAGAGCATTTAATAGCATAGCCGAGCAGCACCCCAATAGAGGAGAGGTTTTACCCATCACAATCGTGCCATCACTAAGCTGCATAGCGGCTGCGGGAGCGCCAGTTTCGGACTCTAAACTAAGAGATGGATGTACCACAGTGCGGTAATCCTTGGTGATTCCCAGTTTTGCCATGGTCATGGCAATGCGGTGAGATTCAATTGGATCAGCCTGGGAAGCGGCTTCAGTACCTAAAGCGTGATAGTAACGCCGTACTACCTCTTGCTTTGCTGCCTCCTGGCAGACTAAATCGTCACTTATGCAAAAACCAGCCATATTAACGCCCATATCGGTTGGGGACTGATAGGGGCAAGAACCGGCTAACTGCTGTAGCAAGGAACGTAGCAGTGGAAACACTTCCACATCGCGGTTATAGTTCACTGCCTGTTTTCCATATGCCTGCAAATGGAAAGGATCAATCATGTTTACGTCATCAAGGTCAGCGGTGGCGGCTTCATAGGCAAGATTGACCGGGTGATCTAGGGGAAGATTCCAAATCGGGAAAGTTTCAAACTTGGCGTAACCAGCTTTTATGCCCCGTTTATATTCGTGGTATATCTGGGAAAGACAGGTTGCTAGCTTTCCGGAACCAGGTCCGGGAGCGGTCACCACCACCAAATCCCGGGTAGTTTCGATATAGTCATTTCGTCCTAGCCCGTCCTCGGAAACAATCAAATCCGTGTTCGAGGGATAACCGGGGATTGTGCGGTGGCGAGCAACCTTTAACCCGGAACGTTGCAGCCGCTCTTTAAATAAACTTGCGATATGGTTATCGTCCTCCATCTGGGTAAGGACAATGTTTTCCACCAAAAACCCGCGCTACCGAAATACGTCCACGAGACGGAAAACGTCTTGTTCATAGGGAATGCCTAAATCTGCTCGCATCTTTTTGCGGCTGAGGTCTTTAGCATTAATCGCGATAACGATTTCCATTTCGTCCCGGAGTCTTTCCAGCATCGAAATTTTGTTATCAGGAGTGAAACCAGGAAGAACCCGGGAGGCATGGAAATCGTCAAATAGTTTGCCCCCCATCTCTAAATAGAGTTTGCCGCCTATCTGCTGGCGACGTTCATCAATATGCTTCGATTGCGAAGAAATATAACGTTCAGAATCAAAACCAATTCGCATTGGAGCCCTTTCATATCCTAAATCCTGTGGGGGATACAAGCGCCCTTACCCATAATAGTAGGTGAACCCCGAAGCGTTAAACCCTGAGGAAAAACAAAGAACTAGGAGCTAGATTTGCCTAAAATGACGGATGTTTAAGGACAGGGGAATATCGCAAGTAAATATCAGGGTCAAGCGCGGTGGTGGATTTGCGCGCCTAAAATCTCGATTAGTATCAAGATGTGAGCGTAGAGTTAAACGAAATAATTAGGCTACTTCAGGAAATATATCCGCCCGAGTTAGCTGAAGAATGGGATCGGGTAGGTCTAATCACTGGTCACCTCGATTCAAAAATAGATAAAGTGCTGGTGGCAGTAGACCCGGTAGCAACAGTTGTAGATCAGGCAATCGCATTGGGAGCTCAGCTGATTGTTACCCATCATCCGCTGTATCTAAGAGGAACCTCTTTTGTGGCAGCCACCAACCCCAAAGGCGTTTTGGTGCATCGGCTAATCGAAAATGGGATAGCACTTTTTAACGCCCACACTAACGCTGATTCCGCCAACGGGGGAGTAGCTGATTGTTTAGCGCGCGCCGTAGGTCTTACGAAAACTCGCCCTCTGCTTCCTGTCAGTGAAAATACTGGAAGTGGTCGGATTGGGAAACTTCCTCAGGCTATGACTCTGGGAGACTTTGCGAAACAGGTATCGTCCCGATTACCCAAGTGTCCAGCGGGGATATTAGTAGGTGGCGACCTAGATGCCTCGGTAGAAACGGTAGCCGTTAGCGGTGGCAGTGGAGATTCTTTTCTGAGCGCTGCCCGCGAAAAGGGTGCTGATGTCTATATTTGTGCGGATTTGCGCCACCATCCTGCCTCAGAACATCTAGAAGCGGGAAAGCCTTACCTGATTTGTGCAACTCATTGGGCCAGTGAATGGCCGTGGGTACCCCAATGTTCCCAAATACTTAAAGAAAGTTTTCCCTCTCAACTGGAAGTTATTGCCTCAACCATTTGCACCGATCCGTGGACTAAGCGGATTCTATCTGAAGAACAAGACTAATAGAAAGGAGATTTGATGGAAGCTCCCTGGAAAGATCAACTGGCATTACTGGATTTGCAAGAGCTAGACACGAAAATTACCAAGCTGGTTTCGCGGCGAAAAAAGCTGCCCCAATTAGCGAGGCTAACAGAACTAACTGAAAGCAATAAACAGCTGGCAGCTAAACTAACTGAGCTTTCAACGCTGAAAACCGATAAGAAACGGGCAATCAGCGCCTTAGAAAATGAGGTAGCCGGGATTGAGACTCGCCGAAAAACCCAGCAAAATCGGCTAGATAGCGGGCAGGGCTCACCAAAAGAGTTGCTGAGATTGCAAACAGAAATCCAGCAAATGAATAAGCGCGTAGAGGATTTAGAGGGACAGTTAATCCTCGTAATGAGCGAAGTTGAACAGTTGGACGCTGTTGAGCAAAAAATCTCTAAGCGACAAGCAGAATACGCTCAGGAAACCATCAGTCTGAAGGAAGAAGTTGAAGGGGAAAACTCTCAAATAGGAGAGGAACTAAAGGAGTTAGAAAACCAGCGTAAGCAGCGAGTAGCCGGCATCGATAGCGATTTATTAGATTTATACGAGAATATAAAGTTGCAAACCGGTGGGGTAGGGGCAATAAAAGTTGTTGCCGGATGTCCCGTTGGTTACAATCTCTCGTTCTCAGTAGCCGAGACTGCGCGCTTGCGGGCAGCTAAACCAGAAGAAGTTATTACCTCCGAGGACGAAGGTTATCTGCTGATTCGCTGCCCGCAGTAGTCGCTATTCGCTTATTTAGCTGAGGATTTAGACGATGCCCTGTTCCGTCATGGCATGGGCGACTTTCAGGAAGCTGTTGATATTAGCTCCAATCACATAATTGCCGGCATGTCCATATTCTTCGGCGGTCTGGGCGCATTCATCATGAATGTTGTGCATGATTTTCGTTAGCTCCGTTTCAACCTTTTCAAAGCTCCAGGAGGAACGAGCAGCGTTTTGGCTCATTTCCAAAGCCGAGGTTGCTACCCCGCCGGCATTTGCGGCTTTGCCGGGAGCAAAAAGCACCCCGGAGTCTTGGAACAAACTGGTGGCGTTGGGGGTACAAGGCATATTTGCGCCCTCTGCTACCACTTTTACGCCGCCATCAAGGAGCCGTTTAGCATCCTGGGAAGTCAATTCATTTTGAGTTGCGCAAGGTAGAGCCACCGTTCCCCCGACTGCCCAAGGCTTAGAACCAGAATGATAGGTGACCCCAGCTTTACGGTTAGCGTAATCAGTCAAACGTCCCCGCTCGACCTCTTTAACCTGTTTCAACAGTTCAACGTCGATACCGTCCTCATCCAGCACCCAACCGGACGAATCCGAAACGGTAACCACTTTTGCACCCAGCTGCTCAGCTTTCTCAGCTGCATAAATTGCGACGTTACCAGCACCGGAAATCATGACCCGCTGCCCTTCCAAATCCATGCCCCGGGTTTGCAACATACGCTGCGCAAATAGTACCGTGCCATAACCGGTAGCCTCGGTGCGGGTTTGGGAACCACCCCAAGATAGGGATTTTCCGGTGAGAACCCCGGTCTCGAAACGGTTGGTCAGACGCTTATACATCCCGAATAGGTAGCCGATTTCACGTCCTCCTACCCCGATGTCACCAGCGGGAATGTCGGTGTTTTCGCCAATGTGACGGTAAAGCTCAGTCATGAACTGTTGGCAAAAACGCATAACTTCGGTGTCGGAGCGTCCGTGGGGATCAAAGTCAGATCCGCCCTTGCCGCCTCCGATACCTTGCCCAGTTAGAGCATTTTTGAAAATCTGTTCAAAGCCCAAGAACTTTAGGATTGAACGATTCACGGAACGGTGGAAACGCAGACCGCCCTTATATGGTCCTAGAGCTGAGTTGAACTCAATGCGATATCCCCGGTTTACCTGCACCTCTCCATTGTCATCAACCCAGGGAACCCGGAACAGAATCTGGCGTTCAGGCTCAACTAAACGGTCAAGCAGCTTAGTTTCTGCAAACTCGGGATGTTTTTCTACCGCCGGCCCTATCGATTCCAGAATTTCCCTAACTGCCTGGTGAAACTCGGGTTCATTGGGGTTACGGTCTAGGACTTCGTTATAAACCTCTTCCACAACACTGCTCATAGTGGCTCCTCGCTGTCTATTAACCTCATTCTCCTTATCCGAACGAGGTACGCTACTTCTTTAGGTTTTCATTTTCCGACGAAACGTTACCACTGCAATCCACATTTTGACTAAAGCGTTAAATAATTTTACCTTTCTCACAATTTAGAGGAAGGATGGTTCGGTCAGAGCCTGCTATTGATAGCTCGGTATTTTCTGATGAAGACTGCAGAAAACCCGTGGTTAAATAGTTTGTCACTGCCGGGTATCCTTTAACTATGGCTGATTGCGTACCTTACCGCCCTGCTCCGGGTGATATTCCTACCAGCCCTGGGGTATATAGATTTTTAGATAAAAACGGTCGGGTTATCTATGTGGGAAAAGCAATTAACCTGCGCAATCGGTTAGCAAACTATTTCCAGCCGCTTGATTCTTTACATCCCCGTACCCGGAAAATGGTCACCACCGCTGTCGGGGTTAAATGGATAACGGTAGCTAATGAGCTAGAGGCACTTTCGCTGGAATACTCCTGGATAAAAGAGTTTGCTCCGCGTTTTAATGTGATGTTTCGCGACGATAAATCCTATCCGTACCTGGCGCTCACGATGGCAGAAGAATATCCTCGCATTCACATTACTCGAGAGAGGAAACGCGCGAACACCTGTTATTTTGGTCCCTACACCCAGGTATGGGCAGTTCGCGAAACCATGGACTTACTGCGCAAAGCATTTCCTTTACGTTCCTGCACTAAGGGAGTATTCAACCGCTCTCAAGCACTCGGACGTCCCTGCCTAGAAGGTTATATCGATAAATGCGCCGCTCCCTGCGTGGGACGGATCAGCTCGACTAAGTATAGCCACTTAGCCGAGCAAGTGAGAGCGTTTTTAGATGGAAAAACGGAGCCGATTACCTCTCAATTGCGTCAAGAGATGAGCGAAGCGGCCGCTAGGCTTGACTATGAACAGGCAGCGAAAACTCGTGATCAGCTCCGCGCCCTCGAAACAGTGAGAGAAAAAAACGCGGTGGTCTTGGATGAAAGTATTGACGCTGATGTATTTGCTTTCGCTAAAGATGAACTCGAAATGATTATGCAGGTTTTTTACGTGCGAGCTGGCAGAATCAGGGGAGAGCGCGGCTGGGTAGTAGACACTTCAGAAAATACTGAGCTACCGGAAATGTTAGAGGCTTTCCTAGAGCAAGTTTACGGCGAATATCAAGCAATGGATGGCCAAATTGCCCCCGCAATGAGCGTTGATGATATCGCACATACCCCAATCCAGGCGATTCCGGCACAGGTGTTAATGCCGCTTCTGCCAGCTCATTCGCCGGTGCTGGCGGCTTGGCTAAGCCAAATACGGGGGAAAAAGGTAGAAATTAAGGTACCCCGGCGGGGAGCGAAGTATTCTTTAATGCAAACCGCTGCGGAAAATGCCCAGCAATCATTACGCCTGCATAAAAGTAAACGGGTAGGGGATTTGACTCAGCGTTCTGAAGCCTTGCGGCAGCTGCAAGAATATTTGGACTTACCAGAAGCTCCCTTACGAATAGAAGGCTACGATATTTCCCATACCCAAGGAACTAACCAGGTAGGGTCAATGGTTGTTTTCGAGGACGGAGCGCCCTTAAAACGCGCCTATCGCACCTTTAATATCAAAACCACCCCCGATGATTCTTCAGACGACACTAAAGCTATGAATGAAGTGCTTACCCGGCGCTTCCTGCGCCTAAAACAAGAAGAACAAGAGGCACAAGATGAGCTTAATAGCGCTGAAAGCCCTAAAGATTTAAAGTCGAGACGTTTTTCCTATCCTCCCGATTTAGTGGTTGTTGATGGAGGCGCTCCCCAGGTTAATGCCGCCCATAAGGCATTATTAGAGGTAGGAGCAAATGTGAGCGTTATCGGTTTAGCGAAACGCCTGGAAGAAGTTTGGATTCCCGGCAGTGATTTTCCGGTAATTTTGCCCCGTACCTCACCGGCTCTGTACCTATTACAGTATTTGCGTGATGAATCCCATCGTTTTGCTATCGGTGCTCACCGAAAGAAACGCGGAAAATCGGTGCGCCGCTCAGCTCTCGATAAAGTCCCCGGTCTGGGGAAGGTACGTCAAAAAGCACTGTTGCAGCACTTTGGTTCGCTAAAACGTTTAAAGGCAGCAACCATAGAGGAAATAGCCGAGGTCGAGGGAATCGGTTCGGCAATAGCCAAACAGATATTTCAATCTTTTGCCGATAGCCGGTAAGGCTGGCATCTTCGTAGCATACTTAAAACATGAATGAAGATTTTCACTACCAATCGTCTCCGCCAACCGTACCTGAAGGTGTTCCTCTTTTGGACGAGGCGGCACCCCCTAGAAATGCCCATGTGCCCGAGATGATAATCATTACCGGTATGTCAGGGGCAGGGCGTTCCCGGGCTGGTCAGGCGCTTGAAGATCTTGATTGGTATGTGGTTGATAATCTCCCTCCCGCAATGCTTTTGCCATTTGCCGACATGATGACCCCACAGGGAGAAGGCATCCATCGTTTGGCGGCGATAGTGGATGTGCGTAGCGGAGATTTATTCTCTAAGTTTCAACGAGCCCTAGATGAGCTTTCGCTTAGGAATATTCGCTACCAGTTGGTGTTTTTAGATGCCGATGAAGGGGTATTGGTGCGCCGCTATGAATCGAACCGGCGTCCTCATCCGCTCCAGGGAGGAGGACGAATTCTTGACGGAATTCGCTTAGAGCGACAGATATTAGCTCCTATCCGAGCCCGTGCCGATGCCCTAATTGATACCACTAATATGAATGTGCATGATTTGAACCGACATATGCGCGATGTAGTAGCCGGTGAGGGTGAACGCCCGATGAAGCTCACCGTAATGTCTTTCGGTTTTAAGAACGGTATTCCTCTGGACGCGGATTGGGTATGCGACGTGCGCTTTTTAGCTAATCCCTATTGGGTTAGTGAGCTGAGACATTTAACCGGGCGTGACGAGCCGGTAGCGAAATATGTTCTCGAACAAGCCGGAGCCGAGGACTTTGTTAATAATATAGTGAATATGCTCACCCCTATTTTTGAGGGGTATTTAACAGAGCTAAAACCCTTTGTTACTATCGCGGTTGGCTGTACCGGCGGACAGCATCGTTCAGTAGCTTTAGCTGAAAGAATCAGTGAACTTTTCCGCCTCCAAGGATTACCGGTTCGTACCGTACACAGAGATATGGGGTTGGAATGAGGACGCTACTAGATTCCGATGGTTGGGTAACCAGAGGGCAAGCTGGGCCAAAAATTGTGGCACTGGGGGGCGGTCATGGTCTGTCTGCTACCTTGCGCGCCTTACGACATATAACTCGCGAACTTACCGCTGTGGTTACCGTAGCTGATGATGGGGGTTCTTCGGGGCGTTTACGCAAAGAACTGGGGGTGCTTCCTCCCGGGGACTTACGGATGGCGCTAGCGGCTCTATGTGACGATACTGATTGGGGATTGACTTGGCGGGATGCTATGCAGCATCGTTTCAGCTCTGATGGTCCTTTAGATAACCATGCGCTTGGAAACCTGTTAATCGTCACCATGTGGGATTTGTTAGGCGATGTGGTGGAGGGTCTTGATTGGGTGGCAAGATTGCTCAACTGCTCAGGCAAAGTATTGCCCATGTGTGCAGAGCCAATGGAAATTGAAGCAGACTTGGTGCGCGCAGGGAAAAAACGCACTGTTTATGGGCAAGCTAAAGCTGCCAAAGCTCCCGGAAAAGTAGTTGATGTTCGTCTTAGCCCGGTTCACCCGAAAATTTGTCCTCAAACTATTAAAGCGATTGGTCAGGCAGAGGGGATTGTGCTCGGGCCTGGTTCCTGGTTTACCTCGGTGATTCCGCATTTGCTGGTACCCGAGCTTGCCGAGGCCTTGCAAACATCACCAGCTGGAAAAGTGATGGTGATGAATTTGCAACCCCATACCGATGAAACCGAGGATTTGACGGTCTCGGGACATATTGAGGCTTTCCGTCATTTTGCGCCTGACTTGAAAATTGATGTCATCATAGTTGATCCCACCGCTATAGAAGATGACGATAATTTGGAACGCGCTGCGGATTTGGTAGGTGCAAAACTAATTATGCGTCAGGTGAGGGCGGGTTCGGCCTCGGAAAAACACGACCCCTTGCGCCTGGCAGCTGCCCTCAGAGATGCCTTTGACGGATACCTGTCAGAAGTGGGAGTTTTCGAGCTTTAGTTACAATATTGGCTAGTTAAAAGAAAAACTCGATGGCATTAAAATAGCTGAAATTTGGCGGCGAAAGGAAGAGTAAATGTCTTTGACCTCAGATATAAAAGATGAGCTAGCGGAAAAAATCCTCGCTAAGCAGTCTGAGGCGCAGGCGCAAACCGCCAGCATCTTGCGGTTTGCGGGCGGTATTCACCTGATTAATCGCAGCATCGTTGTAGAGGTGGAAGTAGACAATGTTGCGGTAATGCAAAACCTGGTTACGTGTCTACAGCAGCTGTTCGACGCCAACCCGGATGTGGTGCGGGTAGGGGCTAGCGGGATTCGCTGTGATGATCGCTATGTGGTGCGGGTAGTGGAAAATGCTGCTACTTTAGCTCGCCTAACCGGTTTAATTGATCGTGCAGGTCGGCCGGTACGTGGACTGTCTCCCCGACTGGTATCGGGCGCTTTGGAGGTTTCAAAGGCTACCTGGCGAGGGGCGTTTATGGCACGTGGTTCCCTGGCGCAGCCCGGACGATCCGGATCTTTAGAGATAACCTGCCCCGGTCCAGAAGCGGCTTTAGCGCTGGTAGGAGCGGCCCGTCGCCTCGGGGTAAATGCCAAATCCCGGCAAGTTCGAGGTTTAGACCGAGTGGTGGTTCGCGACGGGGAACAAATCTCAAAACTTTTGGAGGTTATGGGAGCAAGCCGGGCACAAGCCGTATGGGATAAGAATCGGCAAACCAATCAAGTGCGAGGTTCAGTTAATCGCTTAGCGAATTTTGATGATGCGAATTTACGTCGCAGCGCCCGAGCAGCGGTAGCAGCGGGAGCGAGGGTGCGTCGAGCCTTTGAAATTTTGGGAGAGGATATTCCCGCTCATCTTTTACAAGCCGGCAGGTTGCGACTTCAATATAAGGAAGCTTCCCTAGAGGAGCTGGGGCAGAAGGCAAATCCGCCCTTGACTAAAGATGCAGTCGCCGGTCGGATTAGGCGTCTGCTGGCAATGGCGGATAAGGCTGCTCGCGAGCAGGGAATCCCCTCTACCCAGGCAGCAGTCGATGAAGACGATGGGCTTATCTAGGGCGGATTCTAACTATCGCGTAGCTATTCGAAAAAGATTGCTAAATAACGACAATAGACCTAAGCGTAAATCAGGCATTCCGTGTAGAGTGGTCTTTAAGAGGACGGCTCAAGATGATCGTCCCCAGGGCTAAGGCTGCCCGGGTTTCCAGGCGGCGGTAAGCTCTGACCAGTAAGCAGACTCCGCTGGTTAAACCAGCAGTTCAGGAGGATAACAGTGACCATTCGCGTTGGAATCAATGGCTTTGGCCGTATTGGCCGTAACTTCTTCCGGGCCGTTCGTGCTCAGGGCGCTGATATTGAAGTTGTAGCCGTAAATGACCTAACCGATAATAAAACCCTTGCTCACCTGCTAAAATATGACTCTATTTTGGGTCGTCTAGATGCAGAAGTAACTTATGACGAAGAATCTATCACCGTTGGTGATCACCGGATTGTTACCTTTGAAGAGCGCGATCCTGCCAACCTACCTTGGAGTAAAGTTGGAGCAGATATCGTAATCGAATCTACCGGTTTCTTCACTGACGCTACCAAGGCAAAAGCTCACCTAGAGGGCGGGGCAAAGAAAGTTATTATTTCCGCTCCTGGCAAGAATGTTGATGCCACTTTCGTAATGGGTGTAAACCACACTGATTACGATCCTGAAAAGCACACCGTTATTTCTAACGCCTCTTGTACCACTAACTGCCTTGCTCCGATGGCAAAGGTGCTCAATGACAAGTTTGGGATTGAACGTGGTTTGATGACCACTATTCACGCCTACACTGGCGATCAGCGTCTGCATGATGCTCCGCACAAGGATTTGCGTCGCGCTCGTGCTGCTGCTCTGAACATTGTTCCTACCACCACTGGTGCTGCTAAAGCGGTTGCTCTGGTATTGCCGGAACTAAAGGGCAAGCTGGACGGCTATGCTCTGCGCGTGCCGGTACCGACCGGTTCGGTAACCGACCTAACCTTTACCCCCTCCAAGCCCTGCACAGCGGAAGAAATTAATGCCGCTATGAAAGAGGCTGCCGAGGGTGAACTAAAGGGCGTGCTGGCTTACTCGAACGATGAACCGCTAGTATCTACTGACATTGTTACTGATCCGCACACCTCGATTTTCGATTCCGCTTTGACTAAGGTAATCGACGGTCAGGTCAAGGTAGTTTCTTGGTATGACAATGAATGGGGCTACTCCAATTCCCTAGTTAGCTTGACTAAACTGGTTGGAGAGAACCTGTAAATAATAATGCGAACTGACGCTTAAGTTGTGCCCGCCTGCCTGTTTCAGGTAGGCGGGCACAACTTGATGCCGGTGTTCATTCAGCATTTAACCGCAGAAAGGTATAGCAAATAATGGCGCTACGAGATATTAAGTCCCTAGGAGATATTGCCGGTAAAAAAGTCCTGGTGCGCTCCGATTTTAATGTGCCGCTAAAGGACGGCAAGATTACTGATGATGGGCGGATTCGCGCCGCTCTTCCCACTTTAAAAACCCTGATAGAGGCAAAAGCTAAGGTGCTAGTAATGGCGCATCTTGGACGTCCTAAAGGTCAGGTGAATCCGGAGTTTTCGTTGGCGCCGGTAGCGAAACGGCTGGGGGAACTGCTGGGGCAAGATGTTGCTTTAGCTAAAGACACTGTTGGTGAGGACGCTCAACAGCTGGCTTCTGTTTTGGAAGACGGTCAGGTTGTACTGCTAGAGAATGTGCGTTTTGATTCCCGAGAGAATTCCAAGGACGATAGTGAGCGTGAGGCTTTAGCTAAAGAATATGCGCAGCTGGCTGATTGCTTCGTATCTGATGGTTTCGGGGTGGTTCACCGCAAACAGGCTTCGGTTTACGATGTAGCGAAGTTGTTACCATCAGCTGCCGGATATTTAGTTAATAAAGAAATTGAGTCTTTACGGCGGGCAACTGATAATCCGGAACGTCCCTATGGGGTAATCCTGGGTGGTTCCAAAGTCTCTGACAAGCTGGGGGTAATTGCGAATCTACTTGAAAAGGCAGATTTCCTGGCGATTGGCGGGGGGATGGCTTACACGTTCCTAGCTGCTAAAGGCTACGAGGTAGGTACTTCGCTACTGGAAACTGACCAGATTGAGACGGTCAAAGGCTATATCCAAAAAGCAGCCGAACGGGGAGTAGACCTCTTGTTGCCGGTAGATACCCTGGTAGCACCAGAGTTTTCTGCTGATGCCCCGGCTACTTTGGTTGATTGTGACGCTATTCCCAGCGATCAGATGGGACTAGATATTGGTTCAAAGACCGCTCAGCTATTTGCCGATAAGATTCGTTCCGCCAAGACGGTTGCTTGGAACGGTCCGATGGGGGTCTTTGAATTTGAGGCTTTCAGCTCTGGTACCAAGGCAGTTGCGCAAGCTCTTGCTGATTCTGATTGCTTTAGCGTAATTGGTGGGGGAGACTCCGCAGCCGCAGTTCGTACCCTGGGATTTGATGAAAATAAGTTTAGCCATATCTCTACCGGTGGCGGAGCTTCTTTGGAACTATTGGAAGGCAAGACCCTGCCGGGGATTGCCGTATTGGAGGATTAATTATGACTCGTACCCCACTGCTAGCAGGCAACTGGAAAATGAATATGAACCACCTAGAGGCAACTCGTCTGGTTCAAGAACTTGCTTTAGATTTGCAAGATCATCATTTTGACTACCATAACGATGTGGTAGTGGTTCCGCCCTTTACCGATATTCGTTCGGTACAAACCGTGGTGGAATCCGACAACCTGAAGATTACTTACGGAGCGCAAGATGTTTCCGTACACGAATCCGGTGCCTACACCGGTGAAATCGCCGCTTCGATGCTAACTAAACTGGGCTGCTCCTGGGTGGTTGTCGGTCACTCTGAAAGACGGGAATATCATAACGAAAGTGATGAGCTCGTTGGGCAGAAAGCTCAGGTGGCTTTAGAAGCTGGTATGACCCCAATTATCTGTTGTGGGGAAGGACTAGAGGTTCGTAAAGCCGGTGAGCATGTAAATCATGTTGTAAAACAAATTGAAGGCGCATATCAAGGCATTTCTGCTGATGATGCGGTTAATACCGTAGTTGCTTATGAACCTATTTGGGCTATTGGCACCGGTGAAACCGCTACGCCCGAGGATGCCGAAGAGGTTTGTGCAGCAATTCGAGAAAAACTCTCGCAGCTATATTCAGCCGATGTTGCCGAGTCGATTCGCGTTCTTTACGGAGGATCCGTTAAATCGGCGAACGTAGCTGAAATCATGGCTAAACCTAATGTAGATGGTGCTTTGGTTGGCGGAGCCTCTCTGAAAGCCGAGGAATTCTCCAAGATAGTTCGCTTTGATGGCTAGCATTTTACTAGGTAATTCAATCCGCTTTCAGCGGTGAAGTTCCTAACTATTGGCGGCGGGTCACAATAGACCCGCCGCCAATAGGTTATAGTAGTCAGTAAACATACTTATTGGGAGAAGAATTTAGTGCAAACCGTAATTGAAATCATTGCTGAAGTAGTGCTGGTACTATCCAGTTTGTTTCTGATTCTTACCATTTTGATGCATAAAGGATCAGGCGGGGGTCTGTCTGATATGTTCGGTGGCGGTCTTTCCTCCAGCGCCGGCTCATCTGGGGTGGCAATGCGTAACCTGAACCGGATAACTGTCGTTACCGCAGTTGTTTGGTTAATCAGCGTAATTGTTTTGGGCTTATTACCTCGTATGTTTGCGTAGCTCCATCTTCAGGTCATGGCTTAACCGATAGCACTTCCCATGATGCGCGCTAGGTATGCCTCAAAGTCACAAAAATCTGGGTATAAGGTTTCTTGGAAGATTCTTCTCGGGGCTTTAGGTATTTCTTGTCTCCTGGCATTGATTGCGGTTGGAGGGGCGATTGGTTATTCAATGTATCAGGCGGGAAAAGTCAATCAGCCTAAAGCTAGTGTGGCTCCCCCCAGTCCAATTACCCCTAAAACTACCTCTACCCCTCCTCCTAAAAAGGAGGTTCAGATAACTTTAGCGGCTACCGGAGATGTATTACCACATGACGCAATAGTAAAAGAAAGTTGGCGTCACGGATTAGGCTCTCATTTTAAGCCAATGGTAGAAAAAATACGTCCTTGGATAGTTGGGGCGGATATAGCTTTTTTCCACCAAGAAGTTCCTTTTGGAAAGTCCGATAAAGATTCTAAGGGCTACCCCGTATTTAAAGCTCATATTGGTTGGGCGGCCGATACCAAAGCCCTGGGATATGACGGTTGTTCTACCTCCTCCAATCACACAATTGATCAGGGGACTAAGGGAATCAAGCACACTAACGAAACTTTGCGAGCGCAAGGTCTGGGAGTTACTGGCTCAGCCTCCAGCGCAGACGAAAAACGCTATCAAATGTATGAGGTGAATAAAGAGGGACGTTCCTTCAAATTAGCTCATATTTCCACTGCTTACGGGCTTAATCAGGGAAGGGTAGCAGAGGTAATCAAGAATCCCTGGTGGGTTAATCTTAGTTCTGATGGTCAAATTATTGTAGATATTGCCCGTCAAGCCCGCGCCGATGGTGCCGATTTCGTAGTTGCCTCGGTACATTCCGGCATCGAGTACAACTCCTCTCCCTCCACAGAGCAAGACCGGATAGCTCATAACTTGGCTCGCTCCGGTGAGGTCGATTTATATATTGGGCATCATGCCCATGTTCCCCAGCCAATCCGTAAACTACCCGGTGGTGTAGATAATCAAGGCATGTGGGTATATTACGGCATTGGTAATCTGCTTTCTGCCATGACTCCCACCAGAAATGGGATAGGCAGTCAAGTGGGGCAAATTGCTTTCCCTACAATTACTGTTCCTGCCGAAGGCCGTCCTTATGTTTCCAAAGCCGGATGGATTCCTCTGGTACTTGATAGATCCACCGTCCAGGTATTACCGGGTTATCTGTATGAAAATGGCAGTAAGACCGGAACTCGGTTATCACCGGCAACTGCTGCAAAATATCTAGCTCATGTGCGCAAAGTTACGGAGACGCAAGCAACTGAACTAAAAGACGCGCCCCCTGCCGATTCAATTACCACTATTACCCTCATCAACTAGATTATTGGTTGCTTTAGGTATCTTTATTTAACAGCTAATTAACATTTCCGATTACTTAATCAGTGATTTTCCTGTTCAGCTAGTCGCTATTTCAGTGGGGGATTGCGCCCTAATTATTCGTAGAGTATTGCTAAATTAGAAATCTTAGAAGCTAATGAGTAGATAAAACCTACCTATTATGAATCCGCAAGAATATATCAGGTCTCTTATGGCATAATGATTGCGGTAGCACGATGATGTGTAGGGGAAATAATGAACAAAAAATGCGAAAGTATTATTAAAGGTATCCTGGTGGTCACGATGGCTGGTAGTCTTGGTATTTTAGGGGTCTTACCTAAAGCTATTGCCGCTGGTAATACTGATTATTCACATTTGAACACTTCCGCCCAGATGGTATCTAGTGCACAGAGCGTTCCTTTGACCACGATTGATGGAAAATCCAGATTCCAAAGCCTGAATAACGGATGGAAATTCAATCTTGGAGATATTTCCGGTGCTCAGGCTACGGCCTATAACGATGCAAAATGGCGAACTGTAGATATTCCTCATGACTACAGCATCGAACAACCTTTTTCTAAATCTATGGAAGGAGAAAGTGGATACCTGCCGGGAGGTGTCGGCTGGTATCGCAAGAGCCTCAATCTTCCTTCTGAACTACAGCATAAACGGATAAAACTCAGCTTTGACGGCATCTATATGGATGCCACGATTTATGTAAACGGAACTGAGCTAGCCAATCATCCATATGGATATACGCCTTTTTCTATAGACATCACCGATAACGTAAAGTTCGGTGAAAATAACGTAATTGCTGTTAAAGTGAACCACCAAACGCCTTCGAGTCGCTGGTACTCAGGTTCTGGTATTTATCGCGACGTAGATTTAGTGATAACTGACCCAATTCACATTGCTTCTAGTGGCGTAAAAATTACGCCCAAGAATATCGATACCTATACGGAAGCTGGGTCGCTCGATCTCGATCTAAGCACGAAGATTATCAATGCGGCTGCTTCCCCAAAGACCATAACCTTAAGACATACAATTTCCCCTAAAACCGGGGGCAACAGTATCGGTACGGTAACAAGTACCCCTATAACAGTGGAAGCGGGAAAATCTTTAACCAATTCAACTGCTCTTTCTGCTCAGTCTCCACAGCTGTGGACGATAGAAAAACCGGTGCAGTACCTGGTGAAAACCGAAGTATTTGAGGGTAGTAGACTGCTAGATACCCTCGAAACTAATACTGGCTTCCGCCAACTGACTTTTGATCCAAATACCGGCTTTGCCCTAAACGGTAAGAAAATGAAACTCAAAGGGGTTTCTATGCACCATGACCAAGGGGCGCTAGGAGCAAAAGCCTATCGAGATGCTATCGCGCGGCAGATAGATATCCTCAAGAAAATGGGGGCTAACACCATTCGGATTACCCATAATCCCGCTTCGCGAGATTTGATTGATTTAGCGAATCAAAAAGGAATGCTCCTGATTGAAGAAATCTTCGATGGTTTGCATTGTACGAAAAATGGTAACCAGATGGATTATGCCCGCTTTTTCAATCAGCTCGTACCAAAAGACAGCAAACTAGAAAACGTTACTGCTGGTAGCACCTGGGCACGTTTCGATTTAGAAACAACTATGCGCAGAGATATCAATGCCCCCAGTATCATCATGTGGTCACTGGGAAATGAAATCCAGGAGGGTACTACCTGTGGCATCGACAGTTTCTTAAGCCCGCAGACAAATCTAATTAAGTGGGCAGCGGAAATTGACAATACCCGCCCTCTTACCCGGGGTGATAATGCAATAAAGCATAATAACTCGGCTATAAACGTTATGAAATCTTTGGTATCTACCGCGAAAACATCTGGTACCACTGGCGCGGTCGGGGCTAACTATGCCAATGGCGGACAGTACGATTCTATCCATAGGCAGATTCCGGGAGCTATGCTCTACGGAGCGGAAACCGCCTCATCAGTAAACAGTAGGGGAGTTTATTCCAGAACTACCGATAACCGTCAAACCGCGGATAAACAGCTTACCTCATACGATAATTCTAAAGTGAACTGGGGAGCTACCGCCGCTCAAGCCTGGTTAGACGTGATTAAGCGAGATTTCGTAGCCGGAACTGCGGTCTGGACAGGATTCGATTACCTGGGCGAGCCTACCTTTTGGAATGGGACTTCACCCGGCCCGCAAGGACAATGGCCATCTCCAAAGAATTCCTATTTCGGTATTATCGATACTGCTGGTTTTCCCAAGGATTCCTATTACCTGTATCAAAGTCAGTGGAATGACAAAGTTACCACTCTCCACGTTTTACCGGCCTGGAACCGGAGTATCCTGCAAAATCAAGGAAATGGAAATCAAAAAGTTGTTGTTTACTCGGATGCCAGTGCAGTAGAGCTTTTCTTTACCGGTACAGACGGTAAAAAGAAATCTCTCGGTAAGAAAACTTTCGCGAAAAAAACTACTCCTGCAGGATATAAATATCAGCTTTATGAAGGAAGCGATAAGAGCTCCATCGAATCCGAAAACCTGTATCTTTCTTGGAACGTGCAATATGCAGACGGTACGTTGAGCGCAGTTGCCTATGATGAATCCGGAAATGTTATTACTAATACTCAAGGTCGCGACACAGTTAGCACCGCCGGGAAAGCTGCGAAACTTGACGTTAGCCTAAACAGAACTGAGCTAAGCGCGAATAACCAAGATTTGGCATACGTCGAGGTAACAGTCATAGATGATAACGGGACTCCCGTACCCGATGCCAACCTAAAAGTAGATTTTAATGCTAGCGGAGCCTGCGAAATGATGGGCACAGATGCTGGCAAACAAGACGATCACACCTCCTATCTATCGAGTAGTCGCAACACCTATAACGGTAAGGTTTTAGGAATTGTTAAATCTAAAAAGATAGCTGGACAGTGCACTATAAACGTTTCCGGGACTAACCTTCCCAAAGTTACGAAGACCATTACGGTCACGCCCGCGCCTAACGCTTCCCAAGACCGAGCAATTGATGCTTACTCGTATCCTCGAAACTACTACGTTCAGGTAGGAACCCAGCCGCGCTTCCCCGATAAAATCGATGCTATCTTTACCGATGGCAGCCAAGATGCGGTAGAAGTTACTTGGAATCAAGTACCCAAGGAACAGTATTCTAAGGCAGGATTTTTCACTGTCCTTGGAAAGACTAAGCACGGTCATCAGGTCAGCGCTAATGTCACGATGCTCAACCGCGTAGGTGCGGTTTTGAACTACTCAGCAACTACCCCGGTGGGGATAGTCCCCACTATTCCCGCTACCCGCCCGGCGGTCTTACCGGATGGCACTATTTTGGATGTACAGTTTGACGTTACCTGGCAAAAACCAAACGAAAAAGTTTATTCCAAGGCAGGAACGGTAACTATTGAAGGTAAAGCTAAGTTCCTAGATAAAGAACTTCCGGTCACCGCCACCATCAGGGTGCAAGAAGCAGTAGTGAAGATAGGAGATAGTGTCAGTGGAGCTGCTACTCTCTCCCAGGATATTCCTGCTGATAAACAGTCAGATACCCTCGATGCGATTAAAGACGGTAATACCGCAGTAGGCTCAAATACCCAGGGAGGGGCAAATCCAACTGCCTGGACAAACTATACTAATTCCCAAGCTGGTGATAACAGTGCAGCTATAGAATTCAAATATGCTACTCAGCAAACTTTTGGTGAGTTCAATGTTTATTTCTTTAAGGATTCTTATTCTGCCCGCTATCCCGATGGGGGAACCACCAAGTTTTATGTAAAAGAAGCCGCTGGTGACCAATGGAAACCAGTGGAAACTACCGAAAGTATTGCCACTAGCGAACATCCTGAAAACGTTAAAAAGTATTCCTATGCTTTGAAAAAGCCGGTAAATGCCACCTATGTAAAACTTGAAGTAATTAATAAGTCTGAACAGCTTAGTGGTCATAATCCCTGTACCGGGATTACCGAAGTGGAATTAAAAACCGCTTCCAACACTACCTCTACCTTCAGTACCGCTAAGCTAGCGTCACTGCAAGTAAATGGGGAAAACCTTTCGAAATCAGTGCTTAAGTCCTTTGAATATGCCACCCCAGCCGAGAAAATAACGCAGATAAAGGCACTAGCGAAAGATAACGCGGCGATAACTGTACTTCCTGAATACGAGGGCGTAGCCCGGGTGATTATCGAATCGGAAGACCACAAAACAATTAATATTTTCAAGATTTATCTAGGGAAGGAACAACCAGAGCCTGCCGATGATGCTAGCAGAGACCTACCAGTTAATCAGCTAAACATTGAGGTCGGAAGCCAAGCTAAAACCACAGGAAACAACTCCAAAGGTAGCGCCATAGATAACGATGCAAATACGCTCTGGCATACCCCTTGGGGGGCGGACAACCCGATTAATGGCAATGCCGATAATTTCGCAAGCGCCGGTTGGGCAGTATTGATTCTAAAACAGCCCACCGACCTAGAGGCTCTGTGGTATCTTCCCCGCAAAGATGGAAACAACGGTACTATTACCGGTTACAAAGTTTACGTTAGTAACACGGACAATCCCCAGGGCTCTACCCGCCCTGACGGGGTGCGACTTCCCGCCGAGAACCAATATACTTTAGTATCTCAAGGCTCGTGGGACGATAATTCCGACTGGAAGCTCGCGCAATTCGATAAAGTACATACCGCTAAATATGTGAAACTTGTTCCTACCTCCTCGGTAAGCGACACGAAACCAAATATGTTTGTAAGTGCAGCTGAACTGCGTTTGCGACAACCGAAACCACGGATCGACCTCAGTGATGACACCCTAGGTTATAGCGTGAGCGTTAAGCCCACAGTTATTGAAGTCGATGCTGTAGATGCTGCTCATCCGGCTCGTCCTCAGACGGTCACGGTAAAAGACAAACAGGGCAAAACCCTGATTGAGGGCGTAAATTACCGTTTAACCTACGTGGCTGATACTCAGGTAGGTACCGCGATGGTCACTGTAAGTGGCATCAATACTCACAAAGGTCAGTTGAGTGCTCAATACCAAATCAAGCTAAAGAAAAACCCCGGGTCTTCCCAGCAGCCTGGGGGAGATTCACAGGTTAATCCAGGTACGAATCCAAACCCGGGTTCCAAGCCTGGTAAAGATACTAATCTAGCAACCAAACCTGGCGGACAAGACACTACCATGCCCCCTTCTGGCAGTTCAGCTAGCAATACAGGGAGAAAGACCTCTAGTTCAATCGCAAATACCGGCGCTAATACTCTTTGGTCATGGGGGATTGTGCTCGCGGTCGGATTAGTTACCGGGGGATTGAGCATCTTGAAATATCAAAGTCACAAACGCAAGACTTCATAGCGTTATACCTCGATAGCTAAACCTGGAAAATCAAACTGCTAACCTGGTTTAGCTATCGGGAAGTATTAGCAATAATGCTTGCTATTGCGTACATAGTTTGCTACCTCACACTGTGTGCCTAGCATTTCCGCAAACCCGCTTAGTGCCATAAGATTAGCAACGTTGCAAGTAATTCTAATCAGCATGGCAGTATTTATTTGTCAGTGTTGTTCAACCTGCTTCAGGAGTGTATTTCGTGAAAACAGACGTGGAAAAGCTGGAAGAAACCAGGGCTAAACTAACCGTTCAGGTGCCTTACGAGGATCTCAAACCTGAAATAGATAAGGTTTATAAGCAGGTTGGAAAGCAGGTTTCGATTCCTGGTTTTCGTCCTGGTCATGTACCGACGAGGATAATCGACCAGCGGATCGGACGCGGCTACGTACTAGAACAGGCTATTAACGAACGTCTAGGAGACTATTACGGGCGCGCTCTTGGGGAAGCAGACCTGACTCCTCTGGGGCAACCCGAGGTTGAAGTAGTTGAAACTCCCGCCGTTGAAGGTAAGCCCGGTGGCGATTTAAAGTTCACTGCCGAGGTTGATATTGTTCCTGATTTCGATTTACCTTCCCTTGAGGGTCTTTCTTTAGAGGTTTCTAAACTGGAAGTATCGGACGAGGACGTAGAGAAAGAACTTGATCAGCTGCGTGATCGTTTTGCTTCCCTAAAGACCGTAGACCGTCCGGCTCAAGATGGTGACTTTACCTCGATTGATATGGTTGCCAAGATTGGGGACGAGGAAATCGATTCGGTTTCTGGGGTTTCCTACCAGATTGGTTCTGGCTCCATGCTAGAGGGGATGGATGAAGCCCTAAATGGCATGAAATCCGAGGAAACCACCGAGTTTAAATCCACTTTGAAGGGTGGAGACCACGAGGGAGAAGAAGCTGATGTCACCCTTACTCTCCATAAGGTAAAAGAGCGGGAACTGCCGGAAGCTGACGATGATTTCGCCCAGATGGCTTCCGAGTTCGACACTATCGGAGAGCTTCGCAGCGATTTGCGCGCTAATGTAGAGAAGATGCGCCGTCAGCAGCAGGCTTTGGAAGCCCGTGAAAAGCTCCAGGACTACCTGGTAGATAATACTGATTTCCCGCTTCCGCAAGCCTTTATTGACTCTGAAGTCGATCGCCTGGCAGACGGAAAAGAAGAGGCTGATCGTGACGAACTAGCGGAGACGGTTAAGAAGCAAACTAAACAGCAGATTATTGTAGACCGGATTGCGAATGAGCGTGACGTAGAAATCGACCCCAACGAGCTTTACCAGTCTATTTTCGAGATTGCGCAAATGTATGGGGTTGATCCGATGCAGCTGATTAAGGATCAAAGTCAAGTGGCTGCCATGGGGCAGGATTTGCGTCGCAACCGTGCGCTGGTATCGGCTCTGCGGGAAGTAACGGTAAAGGACGAAGAGGGCACCGAAATTGATCTTTCGGAGTTCACCAAGGATCCGGCCGAGGCACGTGCGGAACAAGCAGCTATGGCTGCCGCCGAACAGACAGCTGCCCCTAGCGAAGAGGAAGTATCTGGTAGCGAAGACTAGATTTCTGCTGGGTATCTAGCTGAAAGTATCTCAGCGGTGAAGCAGTTTTGTTGGGGCGGGAAGGACTGGCTTCCCGCCCCAACAACATATACCGGCTACAAATCTGGCTAGCATATCCGGATAAACAAGTTTTCATGCGCTGAAAGCGTAAAAGGGCATGGCAGAGAAGAAAAGTCATCTTAAAGACGGTAGTTTGATAGAGAATCGTTTTAGTTCCACAGATAAGGAAAAACACGTGCAAACTTCGACAGTAAGAAATGAGGGAGATGTCCCTGGCTCCTTGGCTTTAGGAGATCATGTTTTCAACAAACTGTTAAAAGAACGGATTATTTGGTTAGGGTCAGAAGTTGGCGAAGAAAACGCTAACCAGATTTGTGCCCAGATGATGTTATTGGCAGCCCAAGATTCCGAAAAGCCGATTTTCCTATATATCAACTCCCCTGGTGGCTCGGTGACAGCTGGCATGGCTATCTACGACACCATGCAATACATTGAACCCGAGGTAGTTACAGTAGCCTTAGGGATGGCTGCCTCTATGGGGCAATTGCTACTATCTGCCGGGGCTCCCGGTAAACGCTATGCGACCCCACACGCTCGGATTTTGATGCATCAACCCTCCGGAGGAGTGGGGGGAACTGCTTCCGATATTCGCATTAACGCTAATCTGATTTTGCAAATGAAAAAGGAATTAGCCGAGATTATCGCCCAGCGTACCGGTAAATCTGTGGAACAGATTCGCCAAGATTCCGAACGTGACCACTGGTTCACAGCTCAAGAAGCTTTGGAATATGGTTTCATCGATCATGTCATAACTTCTGCTCGGAATCTGGGCAGCGACGGAAAGGAACTTTAACCCGATGTTTTCCCCGCTATACCCGGCTGGTAACCCCCGTTTACCTAAAGCTATGCCTACTAATCGTTACGTGCTTCCCGAATTTGAAGAACGCACGTCCTATGGATTTAAGCGTCAAAACCCCTATACCAAGCTATTTGATGAGCGCATCATTTTCTTAGGGGTGCAGGTTGATGATTCTTCGGCTGACGATATTATGGCGCAGCTTTTGGTATTGGAATCTCAAGACCCCGATTCTCTAATCACCATGTACATTAACTCTCCGGGTGGCTCTTTCACCGCCATGACGGCAATCTATGACACTATGCAGTACGTTAAACCCCAGATTCAGACGGTCTGCCTGGGTCAGGCTGCTTCGGCAGCAGCAGTACTGCTAGCTGGGGGTTCACCGGGTTCTCGTCTTGCCTTACCGAACGCACGTATCGTGATTCATCAGCCCTCTATGCAGGGATCGCAAGGCCAAGCCACCGATATCGAGATTATTGCGGAAGAAATTGACCGGATGCGTACCTGGTTAGAAGAAACCATAGCTGAACATTCCGGTCAGACCGCCGAAAAGGTGCGTAAAGATATCGAACGAGACAAGATTCTGACTGCCCAGGCGGCAAAGGACTATGGTTTAATCGACCAGGTTTTACAGTCCCGTAAAACCTCCCTTAAAAAGTAGAATCTGCCAGTCAGCGTGTTGATGCCTACAAGCTAGAAAATACGTTTAGGCTAAGAAAAGCGGATTTTATTTAGGAGGAAGCCTTGGTGGAGGAAGAGGCCGAGCTGCTTAAATGCTCGTTTTGCGGAAAAACGCAAAGACAGGTACGCAAACTGATTGCCGGGCCGGCGGTCTATATTTGCAACGAATGCGTTGATCTTTGCAATGAAATCATGGAAGAGGACTCTGCAAAGCACTCTCGTTCCAAAGCCAAGCCTTTGCCTAAACCTAAGGAAATCTACGACTTCCTTAATAACTACGTTATTGGGCAAGACCAAGCCAAAAGGGCGCTTTCCGTTGCTGTTTATAACCATTACAAGCGGGTGCAAGCAAAAGAGCGCGGTCAAAACATTGATATGTCGCTCACCAAATCTAATATCTTACTGCTCGGACCTACCGGCTGCGGTAAAACTCATTTGGCGCGCTCTTTAGCTAAACTGCTTAACGTCCCATTTGCGATTGTTGATGCTACGGCGCTAACTGAAGCGGGCTACGTAGGTGAGGACGTAGAGAACATTCTGCTCAAATTGATTAACGCAGCTGATGGGGATATTAAACGGGCAGAGCGCGGGATTATCTATATTGATGAGATTGATAAGATTTCCCGCAAAGCCGAGAATGCCTCGATTACCCGGGACGTGTCGGGGGAGGGCGTTCAGCAGGCACTCTTAAAAATTATAGAGGGTACGGTAGCCTCGGTACCACCCCAGGGCGGACGCAAACACCCCCACCAGGACTATCTAGAGATTGATACCAATTCCATCCTATTTATCGCTGCCGGTGCTTTTGCCGGTATAGATGACATTGTTAAGTCCCGGCTCGGGCAACATTCCACCGGTTTTGGTTCTTCCCTTAAATCTTCTGCCGAACACGGGGATCTTTACGCACAGGTCAGTGCCGATGATTTGCACCGTTTTGGGCTTATCCCCGAGTTTATTGGACGTTTGCCGGTGCTAACTTCGGTTAAGGAACTTAGTGAATCAGATTTGGTGCGGGTACTGGTAGAGCCAGAAAACTCCCTGGTTACCCAGTATTGTTCCCTGTTTGAACTAGATGGGGTTGATTTACATTTCACCGATGGGGCTATCAGAGCTATGGCTCGGATGGCCAAGGAAAGAGGCACGGGAGCCAGGGCGCTTTCTTCCATTATGGAGGCAGTGCTTAAAGAAACTATGTTTGAGGTTCCCTCCCAGCCGGACGTACGTTCGGTTACCATCACTGAGGAAGTGGTGAACCAGGGGGCTAAACCCACCTTGTTAGAATCTATTCCCCGTTCAAAGACCGCCTAACATCTGCTATCAGCAAAGGTGAATACACCCAGGCAGTCAGGTTTTAAGGGAAAACTGTAATAGTGCTGAGCTTGGACACTTATAGCTGAGCCCTGCTGTAGTGCTTTATCCTTAGGGCATGGACAACAAGCAGGATAATAATCTTCCGGACATTCCCCCTCAGTTACTAAAGGCGCGTGCCACTATCGACAATATAGATGCGGCGCTTATCCATATTTTGGCGGAGCGTTTCAAATGTACTCAAAAGGTTGGTTATTTAAAGGCGGAACTGGGGCTTAAAGCTGAAGATAAAAACCGAGAGAAACAGCAGGTAAAGCGACTACGTAATCTGGCGGAAGAAGCCGGTCTTGATCCGGTATTTGCCGAAAAGTTCCTTAAATTTATTGTGGAGGAAGTTATCCGGCATCATATTGGAATAGCGGAGCAGAAAAATCGGAATGAATAGCCAAAAGTACCTCTAGCTATCCTAATATCTATATCCCTCTAGAGGGAGAACCGTTTGGATACCGCGAGCCTAGCTTTTTAAGAATCGGCTAGATAAAAAATAATAACTATCCCTATTCTTGTTCCAGCGGACCGCCGTAAATGGCGTTAATCTCGTTCTCGAAACGTTTGATTACTACCGAACGTTTTACCTTTAGTGAGGGCGTCATCGTACCGTTTTCTAAAGAAAAATCGGTGGTGAGGACGCGAATCTTGCGGATGGATTCGGCGCGCGAGACCTTCTGATTAGCTCTGCCCACCGCGCGCTCTAAGGCTTTTAGTACAGCCGGGTGACGCGCCGCATCTGAAATATCCATCGGAGGTAGGTTGTGATTGCGTAGCCAACCGGGGAGCATTTCTGAATCTAAAGTTACTAATGCTGCGATAAAGGGACGCCTATCGCCTACGACTACCACATTCGAGATTAGCGGGTGTCCGCGCAGCCCATCTTCTAGTATTTCTGGAGAGACATTTTTGCCTCCCGCAGTAACAATGATTTCTTTCATGCGACCGGTTATATAAACAAAGCCGTCGGTATCAATCCAGCCTTTATCTCCGGTTCGTAGCCAACCATCTTCGGTGTAGAGGGGGTTGTCTTTAGAGTCGATATTCAGGTAACCCTTCGACATGGGATTACCTTTAAACTGGATTTCACCAACGTCAGAAGTTCTAACCGCAATTCCTGGTACCGGCTGCCCAACAGAACCAATTTTTGCCCGGTGGGGAACATTGACTGTTGCCGGCCCTAGTGTTTCCGTCAAGCCGTAGCCTTCACAAACGGTGACTCCAATCCCGCGGAAGAAATGTCCTAGCCGTACCGATAGGGGGCCGCCCCCGGAAATAATATATTTCGCGTTTCCGCCCAATAGGTTGGTCAGGCGCGACAATATCAATTGGTAAAACACTTGTCTGCGAACCTTGAGGGCTCGGGACGGCCCTTCTGCCGTATCGAGCGCTTTTGAATAGTCGATGGCAGATTTAGCCGCTAGTCTAAATAGCCGCAGCTTCAAGCCGTGTCCAGCAGAAGCATCGGCGGCATTGTAAACTTTTTCGAGGACGCGCGGTACAGCCAAAATATATGAGGGCTTAAAGGAAGCTAAATCCGCTAATAGATTCTTGGTGTCAGGTACTAATCCGAGAACCCCAGGTCCTAGCAACGCCCCCCAGGACACCAGCCGCGCCAAGGCATGGGCAACCGGTAAGAACAATAAACAGCGGGTAGTCTTTTGCATTCCGATTTCTGTCAAATAGTCTAAAAGATTAGGCAATAGGGAAGTCGCATTACCTTGGGTTATTACTGTACCTTTAGGGCGTCCAGTGGTTCCAGAAGTATAAATAATGGTGGCGACACTATCGGCGGTCAGCTGATTGTTATAGGAATCGATAACTGCCGGAGCTATTTGCCGTCCGGCCTCGATAATAGAAAGTAAATCTCCAGCCGCTAAGGAATAGATTTTGCATTTATGTTCCGCGCGACCAGCAACCGCGTGCATTAGTTCCACCGAGGACTGGGTAGAGACGATTGCGTAATGAATATCGGCGTCCTGTAAAATCCATTCGATTTGCGCTGCCGAGTCAGTTTCGTAAATCGGGACAGTCACGACCCCAATAGCTAGGCAAGCCATATCGATTAGCGTCCACTCGTAGGAAGTTGGACCGTGCAAAGCCAAGCAATCTCCCGGTTTTAGACCAATCCCTAGCAGACCGCGAGACACTGAGCTAATCTCATCCCAAAATTCTCCGGCGGACAGTTTTCTCCACTGTTCCCCGAGTAGGGTTTTTTGTTCAATAACGGTCTGGGAGGGATCTTGAGTTACTCGCCGCCGAAATAGAGAGACAACGTTTTCGTTTTCTCCCCACTGGGAGATGGCGGGCATTGAGAACTCCTTAAGCGTTCCGGGAGCTTTACCTGCTACCGCCACTGTTCCGGGGGGAAATCCGATAACGGGTTCGGTCTTTACTTGTTTGTCCTTAAACCAGTCCATCATGATAGTTAGCCTACCCTATACTTTTAATTACGGGGTTTCTTGGCTGGAGGAGTTCCCAGCACCGCATTTCGGGTAGATACCGGAGCAGAGGCATCCGCATCTACCTCGATATTTACCGTCCCGTTGAGTGAGGCAGCAGCCTCTAAATCGGCGCGAACTGCCGGAAGATTATTGGCAGACCAATCATCAGCGTAAACCATAGTTACCTGCTCAAATGGGGTGCGCTGACCTACTTTGGCTTCGGATTTTACTTTCCGTAGTACGCTCAGCGTGTCGCCCGCGAGTTTAAGGAGCTGGCTATCTCCTGCCACCTGTTTTAGCTCGGGGGAGACGCTTGGCCAGGGCGCGATATGGACGGAGCCGGTGCGATACCAAGACCATACTTCCTCGGCTGAATAAGGTAGGAACGGAGCTAGCAGTCGGGTTACGTTATCGACCACTATGGCGAGGGCGCAGCGAGCGGAATCTTGGGCGTCCTCTTGCCATTTTCCGGAAAAATTGTGGGCACGGTCTTTTACTAGCTCTAGGTAGTTGTCACAAAAATCCCAGAAGAAGGACTCGGTTTGCTCTAGAGCGCGGGTGTGGTCATACCGTTCAAATGCGTCTGTAGCAGCGGTAATAACCTCACTGAGGCGGGCAATAACCGCTTTATCTAAAGGAATGATTACTTTTGCGGGATCTAGGCATAGACCAGCGTCCTCGGTCATTGAAAGTGCGAATTTGGAAGCGTTTAGCAGTTTCATCGCTAGGCGGCGTCCAATTTTCATTTGGGCTTCTTCAAAAGCGGTATCGGTTCCCAGCCGTGCAGCTGCGGCCCAATAACGAACTGCATCGGATCCATGTTTTTCTAACAGTCCCATCGGGGTTACTACATTCCCCTTGGACTTGGACATCTTTTTGCGATCGGGGTCTAGAATCCAACCGGAAATCGCGGCGTTTTTGAAGGGAAGGGCGCCGAATTCTAGGTGGGCACGCACCACGGTCGAGAACAGCCAGGTACGGATAATGTCTTGACCTTGGGGACGCACATCCATGGGGTATACTCGCTGGAATAAATCCTCGTCTCGCAGCCAACCGCCTGCAATCTGGGGAGTCAGGGAAGAGGTTGCCCAGGTGTCTAAAATATCGACTTCTCCGGCAAATCCGCCGGCTTTGCCCCGCTGATCTTCGGTAAATCCCTCAGGTACATCACTGCTGGGATCAATCGGCAAGGATTCTTCAGAAGGCATTAACACCTGGTCGTAATCGATTTCGCCGTTCTGATTAATGCGGTACCACAGCGGAATCGGTACCCCGAAGAAACGCTGGCGAGAAACCAACCAGTCATTATGCAGACCATGTACCCAGTTGGCATAGCGTACTTTCATAAAATCGGGGTGGAAACGCAATTCCTCTCCGCGTTTGAGGAGTTCAGTATTAAGGTTTTCTTGATGTTCCGGTAGCGTATAGTCACTGCCGCCATTGCGGATATACCATTGGCGCGACATTACTATTTCCAGCGGCTTATCTCCCTTTTCAAAGAAATTGGTTTGCCGCATAGTTTTTTGCGGTTCGCCCTTTAGCTCTCCGCTTTCTTTAAGCGCCTCAACTACGATTTGCCGTGCTGAGAAAGTGGTTTTTCCGCGAATAGCGTCCATCAGCTGTTTGCCGGAAGTATCGGTAATCCAATCGGTGTTTTCGTGGGTAATACGACCATCCTTAGTTAAAATCACCCTGGTGGGTAGGTTTAAATCCCGCCACCATTCCACATCGGTAACGTCACCAAAAGTACAGCACATGGCAATGCCAGCGCCTTTATCCATTTCGGCCGCTGGGTGCGCTAAGACCGGAACCTCTACGTTAAAGCCCGGGCTGGTCACGGTTTTACCAAATAGATGCTGGTAGCGCTGATCATCGGGGTGAGCCACCAAGCAGCAGCAAGCAGCCAATAGTTCCGGACGGGTGGTTTCAATAATTACGTCCTGCCCATCAGGAAGATGGAAAGCTAAGGCATGGTAAAGACCGGGGTAGTCACGAGCCTCTAGTTCGGCCTGCGCTACCGCAGTTTGGAAAGTTACATCCCACAGCCCCGGTGCTGCTGCCTGATAGGCTTCCCCGCGTTTAAGATTGCGTAAAAATGCAGTTTGAGCCACTTTTTGGGAGTCTTTAGAAATAGTTTGGTATTGGTGCTTCCAATCTACGCTGAGCCCCAGGCGCCGCCAGAGCGCTTCAAAGGATTTTTCGTCCTCTTTAGTTAGCTGTTCGCACAGTTCAATAAAGTTTTTGCGGGAAACCGGAACCTGATCGCGGGCTTTAACCGATTTGGAATCGCCATGATGAGGCGGCTCAAAATTTGGGTCATAGGGCAGCGAGGGATCGCAACGGACTCCGTAATAGTTTTGGGCGCGCCGCTCGGTAGGTAGCCCGTTATCGTCCCAGCCCATGGGGTAAAACACTGCTTTGCCCTGCATTCGCTGGTAGCGAGCCAGGCAATCGGTGTGGGTATAGGAGAACACGTGCCCTACGTGCAAAGAGCCGGAAGCCGTAGGCGGGGGAGTGTCGATTGAGAACACCTCTTGGCGCTGCGCCGTGCGGTCAAAAGCATAGACCTGTTGCTCTTCCCAGGTCTGTTCCCAGCGTTCTTCAAGGCCATCAACGCTTACACGATTAGGAACTTTTGGTGCAGGTAAGTTCATATCTTCTAAATCCCGGTGGTTTTGGGGATTACTCATCGGCCATCTCCTGTTTCATTATTTCCAAACTACCGGCGCTTGAGCTAATAGGGGGCGCGGTAACTGGTGCTTGCCTACCCTACTAAACTACTCGGTTTGCTAGGGCAATCTCAAAAATACCTCCCCCTCCTTGAGACAGATAAACCGTTGGATATATAAATAGAGCCTGCCACTAAAATCAGCTAAATGGCTAAGATAATCGAAGTGGCAGGCTCTACGGTATCCTCCTGGGGAGGAGAAGTTTTTTAGTTTTCGGTTCTACCTCCGTTTTCGCGGGCAATCTGCAAGTTGTAGGGGGTGTCCCAATAAACTTCCTGGGTGAAAGGGGAACGTTTGGTGGAACGTACCTTATAAATGTGGTATCCGAACACCGCCACATTAGCCACTAAAGCTGCTGCCGAGAGCAATAGCATCGCAGTCGGGTTGTGGGCGCTGCGGTGAGCAAACATGGAATCTTGCATAAAGTGCGGGAAAGTTAGCACTATCGCCGACCAGAAGGTCAAGGTATAGGCTCGGTATTGAATCCAAGCCCCTTTCCCAAAGGGCAAGAAAGCGGGAATTGTGCAAGCGGCGAGCAAAGCTACCCCCGAATACCAGGCGCGGTCAGCTAGACAGTTATATACGTAGGCAACATTCCACAAATCGTAGGCGATAATCCAACCAACAGTCAGATCGCCCCAGATAATTTGCTTATTTTTACCTTTGGATACGTAGATTCCCATCCAGCCCGAAATCATGAGGAAATTTAGGATTCCCGCGATTCCGTTCATAATGTTCCAAGGTCCGCCCCAGGTAACCATTCCTTGGGAGGGATCCACCCCGTGAATCGAATAGCACTGGAAATCGCGGATTACGGCCTCGATAATATTCACCGCCAAAATCAGCGGGGGAATACATAAATACCAGCGTTTAGTGCGTAGCTTGGGGAAATATTGCAACGCTACCAGTGATAGGGAGCCGATTAGCGCTGAGTACTGTTTTACTATCGGAAACCAACCGTCCGAGTTAGTACCGGCGCGCGAAGTAGGCCACCAAAAAATTGTCAGTGCCACCGGAATCACGATAAATACGGCAATCGCGACCCATTTATAGCGAATAGCCAACCAGGCCATCACCGCCAAGGCGGCAATCACCACCACTAGCATCAAATAGTCATACCATTGCCCCAGTTCAAAAAAGAACAGGGTAGGATAATCCGGTTTCATCAGTTATTTCGCCGTCCTTTTACCCCAGTTGGGAAGATAAGTTTTCTCTTTCTTTTGGCGAATCTGTTCCTCCCAAGAGAACTCTGGTTCTTCCCAATCTGTGAAATAGTCACTATCTACTACCTTGGCCCAGGGAGAGTCAGCGGAAGAGGGTGGCCAGGCGGGATTATCGGTTACTGGAGGACGTACCTCGTTCACTGCCGGGTCTTGCCGTCCATAGCGCAGCCATTGGTTGTGAGTACCTTCGTAAAGTTCGGTGCCATCCCAACGTCCTGCCGGAGTGTCGTAGCCGAAGAGCTTACCTCCCAGCACTGCCCGCTTAATCCGTCCTTGCCACTGCGGCTTTTTACGGAACTCGGCAACCCGCTTTACATATAGGTTCTGTAGGTGCGCCATACAGCCCCCGATAAGCTCGATATTTATCCAGTTAATCGCAGCTGCGAACTTGGTGTCGGGTTCAAATCCGATCCGCCAATGGTTGATTAACCGGCAACGATTACCTTGGAGGGGAATCAGATAGAAGCACCAGGCAGCCGCATAGTGTTTCATTCCCGGGTAGCGGAAAGCGAAAGAGCCCGGTGCCCGCGGTGGATGCTTGGTATCTACCCACTGGGAAAGATATTTACCAGGGACTACGTCTGCCCACTCCATAGACATACCCGTGAAGTCAAAAGCTGCTATATCACCCGGTTTTAAAGCGTCTGACCCTTGCCACTGTTCTTGAATTTCGTAGGAATTAAAGAAAGGTAGCCGGGCAAAAGTACGTTCCAAAAACTCGGAAGAATAAGAGCCCGCCTTGTCGCAACCTAGCTGTTTTAGGTGCCGGTACACCGCATAGGCGGGAGCATCGATATTAATCGCGTAAGTGGAGGAGCGACCATTGGAATAACAGCGGTCAATCAAGTCATCGGAAGGATAGTGCCACTCATTTTCCTCTTTGGTAGCTTTGCCCGAAAACTGACTGAAGCCGAGCATTCCGCCGAGGACGACACTGCCCCCAATTGCGCCTAGGCGCAAAATACTTCCAATACGAGCGTTAAAAACAGACATATTTCTTCTCCGTAGCTTAACTTTTCCAAACAGGTAACATCTTCGTCAGTCCTGCGTTACCATTAAATTTACCACTTTCTGATGAATAGTAACGTCTTTTGAAAAGGAATATCCAAAAGCCATACTCGCAGCTAGTGGCAAATATAAAAGGTAATAAGTAAGCTCAAAGTGACCAGGCAGTGCCGCCCGGTTCAAAAGGAACTCTCATGGGATTTTTGTGGGAAGTAGGATCAATCTGGGTCTACCTGTTCTGGATTCTAATATTCGTTCTCCAAATGCTGGTGGCAGAAATGCATCGCCGCTGGACATTGACTGCTTTTGCCCTCTGGACTATTGGTGGTGTCCTCCTGATTCCCTACGTGATTATCCATGGGGTTCCCATGGTGGGTTGGTTCCCCTTTGGAAAATTCATCATCATGCTCGCTACCGCGACTATGACCGCTTTCCTGCTGCATTGGGGAAAACACAACCCCCTAAAAGCTCGCCGCTACGCCATCTGGTTCGGGGTAGCCCTCTGGATTGGGCTGGCAGTAAACATCATGGAAGCCAATATTCGCGACCTCACCATCTATTTTGAAGCCGACACCTACCGCGCCTGCGCCACCAACTTCCAATGCCTAATGGATATTGATTCCTCCCGCTCGATCTCCATGATTGAAGGATTGCCAGAAACCCGTGACATTACCGCTGCTAGTGGTTCTGTTGCCTGGTATCAAGCCGCCGCCGACGCCTTTAAAGCCAGCGGAGTCGGAATCGATCCTTCCACCGGATTCCGCACCATCGGCGGTTACTGGAACCTACTATCAGCCGCCGCCGGAGTGCTAAACATTATCACCATTACCGGGCTGGGTAAAATCTTTATTTCCTCGTCGAAGAAAGGAAAAGTACAGGGGCTTATCTGGGCAGATATGGCCTGGCCGTGGATTATTGCCTATGACCTGTGGAATCATTCTTTCCTGTACAACTCGCTCGCGGATTACACCTGGTATTGCACTTTGGCGTTACTGCTCGCCTGTACGGTTCCCGCCTTTACCTGGGCGAAAGGGCAATGGATTTGGTTCCGTTGTTTCACTTTGATGTTTTGGATTGCGGCTAATAATATCTTCCCGGAACTCTTGGTGCGCCCCTCTATCATGACCAACTACGCCACTATGAACCCGACGGCTAATATCGTATGTGCCTGGTTGGCATTGCTCTCTAATGTGGCACTGTTTGTCTATTGGCTCTACAAGATGAAGAAACATCACCGTAACCCCTGGACAAACTGCCTGTTCTTCGAGTTGGGAGCCTTTAGGAAAGTGGTGAAACTCTACGCGGATGATAAGGATAAGTATTTCTTGACTGATTTCATTCCCGAAACCCCCTCCCAGCTGGGGTTCGAACCAGAATCGCAGCAGCCGCCAGTAGACGGATATGTCGGGTGGATGCCTTGGTGGAAACAGGACAAGCGCTATCCGAAACCGCGCACTCCGCTTTCAGCTGACCCCAAGCTCGTCGAAAAAGGGATCGAATCTGATCCCAGCTGGGACGTCACCAAAGAAAAGGAAGCTTAACTATCTGCAAAAATGCAAAATAGAACGTTTGTTCGTAGGATAGAGGTGTGGATGAAAAACTGGTAGTTAAAGGGGCACGCGAACACAATCTGCGCAATGTAGGCATTGAGATTCCGCGTGACAAGATGGTGGTGTTTACCGGGCTGTCTGGCTCGGGGAAATCCTCGCTGGCATTTGACACCATTTTTGCCGAGGGACAACGCCGCTATGTGGAATCTCTTTCCTCCTATGCCCGCCAGTTTTTAGGTCGTCTGGATAAACCGGATGTGGATTTTATCGGCGGTCTTTCCCCCGCAGTCTCTATTGACCAAAAATCCACCTCCCGTAATCCGCGTTCTACCGTAGGTACAATTACCGAGGTCTATGATTATCTCCGTTTGCTGTATGCGCGCGCTGGGCAAGCCCACTGTCCGGTGTGCGGGGAAAAGATTCAGGCACAAACCGCGGGACAAATCGTTGATCAGCTGCTGACTTTGCCGGAAAAAACCAGATTTCAGGTCTTAGCTCCACTGGTACGCGGACGCAAAGGCGAATACAGCGAGCTATTTGCCGATTTGGTAACCCAGGGGTTCTCGGCGGCAGTGGTGGATGGGGAAACCGTGCGTCTGACCCAGCCCCCCAAGCTAGAACGCCAAATTAAGCACGATATTTTTGTGCGCGTAGATCGCCTGGTTATAAAAGAAGGGGTGCGGACCCGGCTTTCCGACTCGATAGAAACCGCGCTTAAATTAGCGCAAGGGCTGGTGGTAATCGATTTTGTAGACTTGGAGGAGACGGATGTAAATCGTTATCGGCGTTTTTCTGAAAATCGTGCCTGTCCCAATGATCACCCCTTGCAGCTTGAAGAAATAGAGCCCCGCACCTTCTCTTTCAATGCCCCCTATGGAGCGTGTCCAGACTGTTCAGGGCTAGGGTCTCACCTGGAAGTTGATCCGGAACTGGTGGTTCCCAACCCGGAGCTTTCAATTTCTGAGGGCGCGATTGCCCCCTGGTCCACCAAGAATAAGTATCTGCTCAGCATGGTTTCCGCGCTAGGGAAAGAGCTTGGATTCGACCTAGACACCCCTTTCCGCGACCTCTCGTCCTCCCAAAAGAAAGCACTGTTAAAAGGACGCGACTACCAGGTAAAAGTAAAGTTTAAGAATCGTTGGGGCAGGATGCGCACCTATTCTTCCGGGTTCGAGGGCGCGATTCCTTGGATTATGCGCAAACGGGAGGAAACCGAATCCGAGGTAATGCGTGCGCGTTACGAGGGTTATATGCGCCAAGTTCCCTGCTCTACCTGTCACGGTGACCGTCTAAAGCCGGAAGTATTGGCGGTGAGAATCGGAGACCTGAATATCGCAGAATTGACGAAGCTGTCTATCACTGCCTCCAGTGATTACTTATCTAAATTGCGCTTACAGGGGGCGGCGAAGAAGATTGCCGAACCGATTCTTAAAGAGGTAAAAGCCAGGTTACAGTTCCTAAAAGACGTGGGCCTAGGCTATTTAACTTTGGCGCGGGGAGCAGCCACGCTCTCCGGGGGCGAAGCCCAGCGGATTCGCCTGGCTACCCAGATTGGTTCCGGCCTGGTAGGGGTACTTTATGTGCTGGATGAGCCCTCAATTGGTTTGCACCAGCGCGATAACCACAAGCTAATCGAAACCCTAAAGAAGCTCCGCGACCTCGGAAACACTTTATTGGTGGTAGAACATGACGAGGACACTATCCGCGCTAGCGACTGGATAGTCGATATTGGTCCGGCTGCCGGAGAACATGGGGGAGAGGTTCTCTACTCGGGGCCGGTAGCGGGGATTGCTGACTGTAAGCGCTCTCTTACCGGACAGTATCTAACCGGTAAAAAGCAGATTGCAGTCCCCAAAAAACGGCGCAAGATTGAAAAAGATCGACAAATAAAAATTATTGGGGCGCGGGAAAATAACCTGAAAAATCTCGACGTTTCGATCCCTCTAGGTAAGTTAGTACTGGTCACCGGGGTATCTGGTTCTGGAAAATCTACTTTGATTAACCAGATAATGTATGAGGCTTTAGCGGCAAAGTTGCAACGCAAAAAAGTAGTTCCCGGTCGCCATAAAGGAATTGAAGGTATCGAACACTTGGACAAGGTGGTGCACGTAGATCAAAGTCCGATTGGACGCAATCCCCGTTCTAACCCCGCCACCTATACCGGGGTGTGGGACGCGGTGCGCGCCCTCTTTGCCCAAACTCCCGAGGCGCAGCTGCGCGGATACGGTCCGGGCCGTTTTTCCTTCAACGTCAAAGGAGGGCGCTGCGAGGCTTGTAAAGGAGATGGCACGCTTAAGATTGAAATGAACTTCCTGCCGGACGTGTATGTACCTTGCGAAGTCTGCGAGGGGGCGCGCTATAACCAGGAAACTTTAGAGATCAAATACCGGGGTAAATCAGTAGCCGAAGTGCTCGATATGCCAATCAGCGAAGCGGCAGAATTCTTTGCGCCAATCAACAAGATATCCCGACATTTGAACACCCTGGTTGAGGTGGGATTAGGGTATTTGCGTCTCGGACAAAGCGCCACCACTCTTTCCGGTGGGGAAGCCCAGCGGGTAAAACTAGCCAGTGAACTCCAGCGCCGCTCCAATGGACGCACTATTTATGTCCTCGATGAACCCACCACCGGGCTACACCTGGAAGATATTCGCAAATTAATGCTGGTTCTGCAGTCCTTGGTGGACAAGGGCAACTCGGTTATCGTAATCGAACACAATCTGGATGTGATTAAGTGTGCCGATTGGGTAATTGATTTAGGTCCCGAGGGCGGAGACGGCGGGGGAACTTTGGTCGCCCAAGGAACCCCGGAACAAGTAGCAAAAGTGAAGACTTCTTACACCGGGCAATATCTTCGGCAACTTCTCTAAGGTTTTGGAATAGCTGTCTGATTACCTGTTTAGCAGGCTTCCTAACAAACCGCCGACGATTTCTTGATAGCAATCGTTAGTTATTTCCTCTTTACTTAAGGAAGGAAACCTAAGAAACGTTATGATTATCCTATCTCTTGCAGCTACAGGATTAGCAGGTATTTTGGGATATGCAAGGTAAAAAAGTCCCGTAAACTACCTACTTAGGCGGCTAAATGAAGTTTCCTATGCTAGCCTACGGAAGCGTAATCTATTATGAATTGGAGATTCGCCAATGGGAGCACCGCTTATCGATTTAATGCAATTCACCTCGGTGGTCGCAGCTGTATTAGACCGTGGGCGCAAACGCCCTCGTGAAATTGCGGTAGAGCGCCCCTCAGCCCTAGGGGCTGCCTGGGAAAAAATATCTGCTTCCGCATTAGCCAGCGATATTCGTGCCGCCGGTCTTGGCTGGATAGGCTTGGGGCTTAAACCCGGAGAAGCGGTCTCTATTTTAGGTTCAACCAGCTACGAGTGGATGATTATGGATTTGGGAGCCCAAGCTGCCGGTCTAGTTACCGTTCCCATTTATGAAACTGACTCCTATGAACAAATCAAATGGATTACCCAAAAAGCACAGGTAAAGGCGGTAATTACCGATACTACGGCGCAAGCTGTAATGGTGCGCCAATTAGCTAAAGAACCAGAACTTGCCGGACAAATCTCGGAGGTTTTCTCTTTAGATGATTCTGGTTTAACTAGATTATTGGAACACGGTCGCGCGCTTAGCCCTGCCCAGTTAGATCAGCGCCTGGAACAGATACAGCTAGAGGATCTTTGCACGATTGTGTTTACTTCCGGGACAACCGGACGTCCTAAAGGCGTTGAAATGACTCACGCTAACTTCCTTCGCCCTATGAATTCCGTAATCGAAAAGCGTAGCTGGAATGAATGGGTTTTTGATCCGGGGGCGCGGGTTATTTACTTCCTGCCAGTAGCCCATGTACTCGCGCGATTCTTGGGGTATCAGCAGCTGGTTGGTCATGGAACTGGCGCATTTTTGCCCAATTCCAAAACCATCGTCCAGGATATGCAAACCTTTAAGCCCAATGCTTTGCTAGTAGTGCCTCGCGTTTTAGAAAAAGTCTATAACGCTGCTGATGCCACCGCTGGTTCGGGAATTAAGCTTAGGATTTTCCGCCTGGCTGCCCGCACTGCGGAACACTGGGCGCGCCTGCAAGAATCGGGTAAAGAGATCACTTTCGCTCACAAAATAAAGATAGCTTTGGCACGTAAGCTAGTTCTAAATAAAATCCGTAAACTGCTAGGGGGCAACCTACAGGGAATCGTTTCTGGAGGTGCACCCATGGCTGAACGTCTCGGTCGCTTCTTTATCGGATGTGGAATCGAAGTCCTGCAAGGATACGGTGCTACGGAAACCACCGGTCCGCTAACCATGTCCGAGCGGATAGGGAACAAAACCGGGTATGTGGGGCAGCCGCTTCTTTGTAACGAAGTACGCCTAGGAGAGGGCGGAGAGCTGCAAGCCCGGGGCGGCTCGATTATGCGGGGCTATCATGGGGAACCAGAACTCACCAAGGAAGCTTTTACCGAGGACGGCTGGTTCAAAACCGGAGATCTTGGGCAAATCGATGCAGATGGGAATGTCAAAATTACCGGGCGCGCCAAAGAGATCATTGTTACTGCTGGCGGCAAGAATGTTGCCCCCGCCGTCCTAGAAGAACGTCTTAAAGGACACCCGCTGATTTCACAGGTTATGGTAGTTGGCGATAATAAACCTTTCGTTGCTGCCTTGGTCACTATCGACAAAGAAATGCTTCCTACCTGGTTAAAGAATCATGGAATCGAGCAGATGGACATTACCCGCGCGGCTCGAGATACCCGGGTACTGGAAGCCTTGCAGCGGGCGGTTCAGCGTACCAATCGGGCGGTATCAAGGGCGGAATCTATCCGTAAGATCAAGGTGCTTACCACCGATTGGACTATCGAAAATGGGATGCTTACGCCCTCGCTAAAAATCAAACGCGACCGGATTCGAGCTGCCTATGCGGAACAAATCGAGGATTTGTTTACCAAGAGGGAACAAAAATAGTAGATCAGCCGGCCTATAAGCCGGGTTCTGTACTGGCAAAGCCAGTGGCGACCATCTATCTACGACGTACGTTACCGCACGCCTGAAGCAACCTACCCGCAAGCTAAAGGCGGACAACCTGGCTTGCTGCTTGGTCTTGCTCCGGATGGGGTTTACCTAGCGAGTCAAGTCACCTCGACCCCTGGTGGTCTCTTACACCACCTTTTCACCCTTACCACGCGAGGCGTGGCGGTTTGTTTTCTGCGGCACTAGCCCGCGGGTCACCCCGGGTGGCTGTTAGCCATCATCCTGTCCTATGGAGCCCGGACTTTCCTCGACTATCACTAGCCGCGGCCGCCCGGCCGGCTGATCTTGGTCAATAATACGCTAAAAGTTTTAAGAGTGTTAAGGAGACGAAAAATAGAGCATTGTGGCAACGATTTATCGGCAGCTGTATAGGACGGCAGGCAAACGATTTTTCTAAGGTTGCTAGACTAAAGACATGGTTGCCTATATAGATATTCACCCCGTAAATCCTCAAGCGCGGCTAATCACGAAAGCTGCTGACATTATTCGAGATGGAGGCGTGATTGCTTACCCCACGGATTCCGGTTACGCCCTTGGCTGCAAACTGGGAAATAAAGCGGGGCTGGAACGGATTCAAACTATCCGCAAGCTACCCAAGACCCACAACTTCACCCTTATTTGCCACGATTTTAAGCAACTGGGCAAGCTGGTAATCGTTGATAATTCGGCGTTTAAGCTGATAAACCGGCTTACCCCCGGGCCGTTTACCTTTATTATGAAGGGCGACAAGGCGGTGCCACGGATTATGGTTAATCCCAAGAAAAAAACCGTGGGGGCACGAATTCCTAATCATGTAACTACTTTGGCTCTGGTAGAAGAACTAGGGGAGCCCCTAATGTCCTCTACTTTGATTTTGCCGGACAAGGAAGTTCCAGAAGCTAACGGCTGGGAAATTCGCGATGAAATCGGTTACCTGCTAGATGCAGTTATTGAAGGACCGGTAGAAGAACCCCTACCTACGACGGTTATTGACCTCACTGGAGAAGTGCCCGAGGTAGTGCGCCAGGGTGCCGGTGATCTTTCGGACGTAATGCTCTAGTGGATCTTTTCCAGCAGACCTCTTACAGCGAACAGGGGATTCCTGTATATACGTCCTCGGCGCCCTTAGCGGTGAGAATGCGTCCCACTTCAGTTGCCGAGGTCGTGGGGCAATCTCACCTGCTAGAACCGGCATCTCCCTTACGGCGGCTTTTAAAACCCCAAGGTAGCTCCGGACAGGTTAGCTCGATTATTTTTTACGGGCCGCCGGGTACTGGGAAAACCACACTCGCCTACCTGGTTGCCACCGCCTCGCAGCGAAATTTCGTGGAGGTAAGCGCGGTTTCGGCCGGGGTTAAAGAAGTGCGGGCAGTAATAAAGGAGGCACGCCAGCAGCTACGAGCCACCGGTAAGCAAACCGTATTGTTTGTAGATGAGGTACATCGTTTTTCTAAATCTCAGCAAGATGCCCTGCTTCCAGCGGTAGAAAACTCTTGGGTAATTCTGGTGGCAGCTACTACTGAAAATCCCGCCTTTTCTATAGTGTCGCCGCTATTGTCACGTTCTTTGCTGCTTACCCTAAATCCCTTAACTAAACAGGACGTTATTGAGCTTTCCCGCCGCGCCCTAATAGATAAACGCGGTCTTGACGGGAAAGTTACTGCTAGCGAAGAAGTCTTAGGTTCGCTGGCAGATTTGGGGGGAGCCGATGCCAGAAAGACACTTACTTTACTTGAGGCAGCGGCAGAGGGAGCTTTAGCGCAAAACCGCAGCGCTATTAGCATTGACGATGTTTCGCTAGCCGCCGATGCTGCGGTAGTTAAATATGACCGTGATGACCATTATGACGTGATTAGTGCTTTTATTAAATCGATGCGGGGCTCAGATGTAGATGCCAGCTTGCATTATTTGGCGCGCATGATTGAAGGGGGAGAAGATCCGCGTTTTATTGCCCGGCGAATAATGATTTGCGCCAGCGAGGACGTAGGGATGGCAGATCCTAAGGCTCTGGAAGTCGCGGTAGCAGCTGCCCAGGCTGTCCAGATGGTCGGAATGCCGGAGGGACGGATTATTTTGGCGCAGGCCGCTATCGCGGTTGCTACCGCCCCAAAATCTAATGCCTCCTATCTGGGTATCGAAGCCGCCATTAAAGATGTACGCGCCGGAAAAAGTGACAGCGTTCCTGCTCCGCTGCGTGATTCTCATTACCCTGGAGCTAGCAAATTGGGAGTGTCCGGATATAAATATGCGCATGATTATCCGCACCACATCGTAAAGCAAACTTATCTACCTGCATCTTTAGTTGGTACTCAGTATTATCACCCCAGTGATAACGGGTACGAAGATTTGGTGTCTAAGCGTTTGCATACCATTCGTGGCATTTTGGCCAATGGCAATGGGGAACAAAAATAAGCTAACCTAAGACAGTTGTCTCCAGACAACCCTGGGGTCTTAGCCCGCGTGGTGACCCCACCGGTCTGACCGGTGAAATGATAAATATCGGAAACATACAGGAGAAAACTAAATGGGAAATAAGCGTGCACGTAAGCAGGTTCGTCTATCTCGGGCTTTGGGGATTGCCTTAACCCCTAAAGCACAGCGTTACTTTGAACGTCGCCCCTATGGGCCGGGTGAACATGGGCGGGCTCGCCGCCGCAGCGAATCCGACTACGCCATTCGTCTAAAGGAAAAGCAGCGTCTACGCGCCCAATACAATATCCGCGAAGCTCAGATGCGTCGCTTGTTCGAGGAAGCCCGGCGGATGAAAGGCATGACCGGTGAAAACCTGATTGTGCTGCTAGAATCCCGCCTAGATGCCCTGGTATTGCGCTCTGGATTTGCTCGCACCATGCCTCAGGCTCGTCAGACCGTGGTACATCGCCACGTTCTGGTAGACGGCAAACCGGTTGATTGCCCCTCTTACCGGGTAAAGCCGGGACAGGTTATCCAGATTTGTCCGAAGTCCCAAACCAAGGATCCTTTCATTGTGGCTGCTGCCGGTTCCCACCGCGATGTATTGCCCGATGTTCCTGGCTACCTGGATGTGAACTTAGAACAGCTCCAAGCGACCTATGTGCGTCTGCCTCAGCGCGAAGAAATTCCCGTGGTCTGCGACCTGCAGATGGTTGTTGAGCACTACTCGCGTTAATCAAAATATCTTTCAGCCTGATGCCTCCCGATTTATCGGGAGGCATCTCGCATATCTGGCTTGGTTCTAGGCTGGGTGCTCGATAGGGTAAAATTTAGCGATATAAGGATTTTTACGGAAGGAAAACTATGAGCATCGGTGAGATTGCTTCACTAATCGCCGCTCTAGCATTTTTGCTGCTAGTGCTGTTCTTAGCGATACCGCTATGGAAACTGGGAAAGGTGTTTGACCAGTTACAAGGCTCAATCAAACAGGTCGCTAACGATACTGGTGACACTGTAAAAGAAGTAACTCAAACGGTGCGCGATGCCAACGCCCAACTGGTTAGGGTCGATGCCGTCACTACTTCAGCGGCGCAGGTTGCTCAAGATGTGTCGGCGGTTTCTACTTTGGTTTCTTCCACCTTTGCCGGACCGCTAATTAAACTTTCAGCCTTTTCCTACGCCACTCGCAAACTGTTCAACCGGAAGGGCAAATAAGAAATGAAAAAACTGGTAAAACTGGGAATTACGGTGGCGGTGCTCGGAGCTATAGCCTACTCGATTCCGCCGGTACGTCAGCGGATGCAAACCGCGTATGAAAACTTCCAGCAAGATTTTAAAGGCAGAGAATTCCAGCTGCGCGAAGCCTTAATGCCGCAGACCACTCCGCTTAGTTAAATTTGGTTTTATATTAAAAATCGTCCTCCCTATCTAGATTACGAGGCATAATGCAAACTTCTGAGATTCGTTCCCGTTGGCTCAACTATTTCGCAAAACAAAATCATCATTTAGCAGATTCCGTTCCCCTGGTGTCCCCAGATAAATCGATTCTGTTCACTATCGCTGGGATGGTTCCCTTTATTCCCTATATTGTGGGCACCGAGCCGGCTCCTTGGCCGCGGGTTGCCAGCGTACAAAAATGTATCCGCACCAACGACATTGAAGAAGTTGGGAAAACTACCAGGCATGGCACCTTCTTCCAAATGTGTGGCAACTTTAGTTTTGGCGACTATTTCAAACAGGGCGCTTCCAAAATGGCATGGGATTTGCTCACTGGGTCGGTTGCCGAAGGAAAATACGGTCTAGATGGCGACAAACTTTGGGTCACGATTTGGGAAAAGGATGACGAAGCCGAGGACGTTTGGCTAAAACAAATCGGCATTGATCCCGCTCACCTGCAAAAACTTCCGCGAGAGGAGATATTCTGGGATACCGGACAGCCCGGTCCTGCCGGTCCGTGTGCAGAAATCCACTATGACCGAGGCAGCGCTTATGGTCCCGAGGGCGGTCCAGAAGTTGATACCGGTGGCGATCGCTATCTAGAGCTGTGGAACTTGGTATTTGACCAATACCTGCGCGGTGAAGGAGCGGGAAAAGATTATCCGCTGCTGGGTGAACTAGATAAGAAATGCATTGATACTGGGTTAGGTCTAGAACGTCTCGCGTTCTTGCTGCAAGGCAAAGACAATATGTACGAGATTGACCAGGTATTCCCGGTGATTGAAAAGGCGCAACAGTTGTCGGGGAAACAATACACCCAAGGGGAAACCTCTAAAAACCCTGATGATATTCGGATGCGGGTAGTTGCTGACCATGTACGCAGCGCTTTGATGCTGATTGGGGATGGGGTGCGTCCCGGAAATGATGGACGCGGCTACGTGCTGCGTCGCCTGATTCGCCGGGTGGTACGGGCTATGCGCCTTTTGGGGGTAGAAAAACCAGTATTCCCCGAGCTTCTGCCAGTATCAAAGCAGGTAATGGCGTCATCCTACCCGAATCTAGACAGCGACTGGAAAACTATTTCTACCGTTGCCTACGAGGAAGAAGACGCTTTTAGGCGCACTTTAGAATCGGGTACCATGATTTTTGATCAAGCGGTATCCCAGGTTAAACAAAGTGGCGAAAAGCTATTTTCAGGTAAAGATGCCTTTACTTTGCATGATACTTATGGATTCCCGATTGATTTGACCATCGAAATGGCGCAAGAGCGAGGTATCAAGGTCGATCGCGAGAAGTTCACTGCCTTGATGCAGGAACAAAAGAACCGGGCGCGCGAAGATGCCCGTACCAAGAAAACCGGTCACGTCGATGCTCGTATTTACCACGAGTTAGAAAACGAACTAGGGCACGCAGTAGAGTTCGTAGGCTACTCAGAAGACACTTGTAACGCCAGAATTATCGGGCTTTTAGCCGATGGACAGGCGGTTCCGACTGCCGAATCGGGAAGCAATGTTGAAGTCGTTTTGGATGCCACCCCATTCTATGCGGAAATGGGGGGACAGCTTGCTGACCACGGCACGATCCGTTCTTTCCAAGGAGCAAAATTCAAGGTAGAGGACGTGCAAAGCCCGGTTGCGGGTCTGCGGGTACATCGAGGTCAGCTAGTTTCGGGACAGCTCACCGTGGGCGACGAGGTAGTGGCCGCGATTGATACCGCTCGCCGTCAAGCCATTGCCCGTTCCCATACCGCAACTCATATGCTCCATAAAGCTCTGCAAGAGACTTTAGGTGCTCAAGCCACCCAGGCAGGCAGTGAAAATAACGAAAACCGGCTACGTTTCGATTTCCACCATGGTAAATCTCTAAGCGATGGTGAAACCGAGCAGATTTTTGACCGGATTAATGATCAGCTACGTGAGAACCTGCCGGTTAATACCGAGATTATGTCTTTAGAGGACGCGAAAAAGTCGGGTGCTACCGCGTTATTCGGGGAAAAATATGGTCAAGAAGTGCGGGTAGTCGATATTGGCAACGGTTGGGATCGCGAGCTTTGCGGCGGTACCCATATGCCAACCACCGGATACCTGGGACAGGTAGTTCTCATGTCTGAAAGCTCTATCGGGTCAGGGGTGAGACGAATTGAGGCGCTAGTAGCAGATAAAGCCGCTGATTTTCAGGCAAAAGAGCATGAACTTATTACCCAAATCGCCAAAATTATGGGTACTAAACCGGAGATGATTCCGGCTCGAATTGATGATGCGCTACTTCGCTTACGCCACGCACAGAAAGAACTAAACCGCTTACAGCAAGAAAATCTCTTATCGCGGGTAGGGGAATTAGCAGCCTCTGCCAAAGAGATTGCAGGAAAGCGAGTAATCAGCTTCAATGCCGGTCACGTGCCGGGGGAAGCCCTGAGGGTACTAGCCGAAGCGCTGCGCCAACATCTACATGACGCAAATGCGGTAGTGGCAGTGGGAGGCATCTTTAAAGACCGTCCCTCAGTGGTAGTTGCTACTACCCCTAGTGCCCGGGAGAAGGGACTTAAAGCCGGAAATTTGGTGAAGGTCGCTGCTCAAACCATGGGAGGCGGGGGAGGAGGACGCCCCGATTTGGCTCAAGGTGGCGGTAAAGATGCTGGTAAACTTGGTGAGGCGCTGCAAGCCATTGAACGCGAGATTGCCAATAGCTGATGCGGCCGGGTGTTAGACTTGCGATTGATTTAGGTACTAACCGCATCGGGGTGGCTCGCTCCGATGCGGCAGGTATCTTGGCATTGCCGGTGGAGACTGTTTACCGTGACGGTGGACAAGAACTATTTCGGATTGCCCAGCTAGCAACGGAATATGATGCCAAGGAAATCATAATTGGTCTGCCTCGCTTACTCAGCGGAAAAGAGGGTAAAAATGCCGCTGACGTGCGCTCATGGGGTGCCGAGTTGGAACAGTTGTTACCGACTTGTAATATAAGACTTGTAGATGAGAGACTCACCACCGTAAGTGCTCATCAACAGTTACAGTCTGCTGGCATGAGAGGACGCAAACAGCGGAGCGTCGTTGATCAACAGGCTGCGGTGGTGATACTGGAACAAGCGCTAAATATCGAGCGACAAACCGGGAAAGCTCCCGGAAAGCCACTCGGTAGCGTACCCGAATGCGAGGAGGCCTAATGAGTCGGGAGTTAGAACCTAATCCGCCAACGCGGCACTTTCCCTCCCGTCGTGCCGAAAAATCGACAGGGTCTTCTTTATCTACAGCTGCGCCTGACGCAGAGCTCGATAGCTATTGGGAGCAAGAACCCGAGCACCAGGCAAATCATCCCGCCCCGCCCTCGGGTCGCAGCGCCAGGCGTAAAGCTAAACGTAAGAAGCGCACGATAACTATCGCGGTAATTTTAGTGATTATCGGTTTAATTACGGGAGCTTCGGTGATTGCTGCCCAAGAATTAGGGGGAGTTTCCGGGATATTCTCCAGTGGGGAGGATTACGAAGGCAAGGGATCTGGGGAAGTGATCATCGAAATTCCCGAGGGCGCATCCGGTAAAACCATCGGGCAAATTCTACAAAAACAAGGCGTAATTGCAGACGCGGAAGTATTTGCGAGTATTTTTAAGAAGAACTCGCTAGCGCAAGGGGTACAGGCCGGACGTTTTCGTATGCACAAGCGGATGTCTGCTAGGGAAGCTTTAGCTATGCTACTGGATCCCGCATCAAAAGCCGATGTTAAGGTCACAATTCCTCCCGGGTTTACCCTCAAACAAATTAAAGCCCGACTAAAACAGACCGCTGGTTTTAGCACCGAGCAAATACAGGAAGCATTTGCTAATCCCGCAGATTACGGGATTCCCGGTCAAAGCGAAGAGTCTTTTGAAGGCTGGTTAGCTCCCGATACCTACACTGTGGCTACTAATCAAAGCGCTAAAGACTTAGTCGCAATTATGGTAAAAGCCCAGATTAAACGGCTTGATACTGCTGGGGTAGCGCCCGAGGAACGCGCCACCGTGTTGATAAAAGCTTCAATCTTGGAAAAAGAAGTAAATCTTGAAAAATATTACGCACAGGTTGCCCGGGTAATCGATAACCGCCTGCAAGATAACCCAGATACCCACGGATATTTACAGATGGATTCGACCGTAGTTTACGGACTAGGACGCTCCGGCGGTATTCCCAATAAAGAAGACCTAGCTAAAGATACGCCCTACAATACCTATAAGCATAAGGGTCTTCCTCCCAGTGCAATCGGCACAGTGGGCGATGCCGCCTTGAAAGCCGCGGTGAAACCAGCGGACGGCAAGTGGCTATATTTCGCCACGGTTAATCTAGATACCGGAGAAACCAAGTTCGCTCTCACCTTGGATGAACAACGCAAGAATGTGGAGCAACTCAAGCAGTGGTGTGACCAAAACTCAGATAGATGCAAACGCTAAGTCCCTGGGCAGCGGTAATCGGTTCTCCGATTAAACATTCACTTTCACCCAATTTGCATTTGGCTGCCTATCGAGATTTGGGGCTGGATATTGATTATCGCCGCTTGGAAATAACTAAGGATAGCTTGGAATCTTTCCTAACTCCCTGGCCAGGAAACTTGGTGGGGCTGTCGGTAACTATGCCCCTGAAACAGGCGGTTATACCCTTGTTATCTCAAGTTGATGGGCTGGCGAAAGCGGTAGGTGCGGTCAATACCGTAGTGCCTTTCCCCGGAGGAATCACCGCCGGATTTAACACCGATGTGTATGGTCTGGTGGCAGCGATTAAAGAGGTAAAGGGCCCAGATTTCAGCCCCGAAAAAGCCGTAATTGTGGGGTCAGGGGCAACCGCGTCCTCTGCCCTTGCAGCAGTAGTAGAGCTGGGAGCAACCAAGATTAACCTACTAGCCCGCAGAATATCCAAGGCTGGTAACGCGTTGCAAGCAGCAACCCGCTTGGGAATAAATCCTGGCTATATTCCGTTATCCGCGAAGGCTAAAGCCCGCGAAACCATTGAAAATGCAGATTTAATTATTTCTACTACTCCTCGCGAAGTGCTAGATGAGTTTTATGAAACGGTTACTTTTAACCCCGCTCAAACCGTGCTAGATATTGTCTACGACCCGTCTCCTACGCTCCTAATGAAAAGAGCCTCAGGCGCCAAAGCCTGCACCGTATCAGGAAAAGTAATGCTGCTACATCAAGCATTAATGCAGGTTAAACTATTTACCTCCCGTACCCCGAACCTGGAAGCTATGCGAAAGGCAATCTTTTAGGGATGAAAGGGAACAGATGCAGATTTTAGTTTTCATATTGGCACTAATCTGTGCGGGAATTGGAAATCTAGCTTATGGATTACCCAAGGTAGAAAAGTATTTTCGCCTTTCTGGGCGAGCGAGAGCATTCTGGAATAAACCCTGGGTAATCGGTCTACTATCCGCGGTTGCCGTAGGAAGCGCAGTAATTTTACGTTTCGGTTCGATTAACCTGCTGCTGCTATTTCCTCTTTTAACTCTCGGTCCGGTCCTTTTGGTAATTGATGCTGCCACCCAAAAGCTACCCCGCTCGATGACTATAGCTTTCCTGGCGTTATCGATAGGGGCAGTAATCTTGTCGGGTTTCATGACGGGGCAGTGGGAAAAACCTGCATATGCTCTTATCGTTTCTATAGGTTCATTTATTCTGCTGTTACCGGGAACTTTTGTGCGTCGCGGAATCGGAGTAGGAGATTTGCGACTTATTCCGGTATTGGTAGGTTTAGTTACCTGCGTTTCCTGGCATTGTCTGCTCTTGATGGGGATTTTGTCGATTGCTGGTAGCGGACTTTGGGCAATATACCTGGTGCTACGAAGAGGGGCAAATGCTAGCACGCGTTTAGCGCTCGGCCCGTGGGTATTGACCGCTAGCTATATTGCGTTACTGCTAATTCCTCATTAAAAAAGACCCAGTTTGTAAGGGGATAGCTCCCATGATTTCCCTATTGGTGGAAAGCTGAAGCTCGCATAGCAGCTTCCGTGACAAAATAGGGGCATGTTGCGATGGATGAGTGCGGGAGAATCCCATGGACGTGCCCTGGTTGGAATCCTGGACGGATTACCCGCGGGGATAAAAATTACTACCGCCACCGTGCAAAACTATCTGGCGGCTCGCCGGGCAGGATACGGACGGGGTGCACGTCAAAAGTTTGAGCAAGATAAAGCGCAGATGGTAGGGGGAGTCATTCGGGGAGTAACTACTGGTGCGCCGATTGCGCTGATAATAGAAAATAGCGAATGGCCAAAATGGGAAACCGTGATGAGCCCGGATCCGGTATCCGCGCAAGCGCTAACTATTGACGCTGGAAAGGGCGATGAGCGCGAGATAGCCCGCAATAAACCTTTGACTCGCCCTCGCCCCGGACACGCCGATTTTGCGGGAATGCTCGCCTATGATCTTAATGATGCCCGACCGGTGTTAGAACGAGCCAGTGCCCGGGAAACCGCAATGCGGGTAGGGCTGGGAGCTTTCGCCCAAGAGTTTTTGAAACAGGCAGCCGGGATTGAACTGGTCTCCTATGTGTCTTCGATAGGTAAAGCCTCGCTAGCAGCTAAACACCCAATTCCAACCGTAGAAGAAGCCGCGCTGCTGGCAGATAACCCGGTGCGCTGCCCCGACCCGCAGGTCAGTAAAGAAATGATTGCCCAGATAGATGGGGCACAGCAAAATGGGGACACCATTGGGGGAACGGTTGAGGTGGCCGCCTACGCCGTGCCGGTAGGTTTAGGTAGTCACGTACAAGCAGATCGTCGCCTAGATGCCCGCATTGCGGGAGCGCTAATGTCGATTCCCTCTGTAAAAACTGTGAAAATCGGGGATGGTACGCAGCCGTATCTGCTGGGATCTGAGGCTCATGACGAAATAATACGGGGACAAACCGGCGAAATTACCCGCACCTCGAATCATGCCGGCGGAATTGAAGGCGGAATGTCCAATGGACAGATAGTTCGCGTTAGCTGCGAATTTAAACCAATTTCGACGGTTCCTAGGGCTTTGAACACTGTTGATTTAGCAAACGGAACGCCCTGTCAAGCGATTCATCAGCGCTCCGATACTTGCGCGGTAGTTCCCGGGGCGGTAATCGCCCAGGCACAGGTAGCATTGGTGCTTGCAGATGCACTTTTAGAGCATATAGGCGGGTATTCCCTGGAGCAAGTTCGTGAGAATCTGCGGGCATACCGCCAGCGAGTGGAGGCCAGAGTATGAGCAACCCAAAGCAAATAGTATTTACCGGTCTGCCGGGCAGCGGAAAAACTTCGGTTGGTCAGGCAGTAGCAACCCGCTTAGGGCTTTCTTTTAAGGACGTAGACCAAGTTATTTCCCAGCAATTATCGATGTCGATTCCGCAGATATTTGCCTCGCGGGGCGAAGAGGGGTTTCGGGATTTAGAAGTAACCGTTACCGGGCAGATATTAGGCAGTGATACCGGAGTTGTTTCCTTAGGGGGAGGAGCCCTTACTCGCAGCGAAACCTGCAACGCCCTGAAAAACAAAGTGGTAGTTTTCTTAGACGTAAGCCCGCAGCAGGCAGCAGCTCGCCTCGGAAAAGATTCAAAACGTCCCCTATTAGCACACGCAGCTGATACCGCCACCAAGATAGCAAAACTGCAAGATGAACGTCGGCAGACCTACTTAGCTACTGCCACCTTCACGATTCTTGCTGATGGAAGTATCGAGGAAGTAGCTAATGAGGTGATTAAGGCTTTAGGGCTCGCCACCGATACAAACACCGATTGCCATTACGATTTATCGTCTTCCCGAGATTTGCTACCGCTTAAAGCAAATGGTCAGCGCATAATCCCGGTAACTTCCGCTAACGGATATGAGGTTACGGTAGGTCACGGGGCTATCTTTAGGATTCGCCAAGTGCTGGAAAATCCTGCTCGTAAGGTCTTTTTACTGTTTCCGCCCCCACTTTCTGCTAACGCCCGTCTTCTCCAAAATGCGCTTACTCAGGAGGGACACTCGGTAGTTATGTTTGAACACCCTGATGGGGAGGGGGCAAAGAATATTCGGGTAGTTGAAGATGTTTGGCGCTGCCTGGGGGAAAACCATTTTTCGCGTGAGGACGCGGTGGTGGCTTTGGGGGGAGGAGCAACCACCGATATGGGAGGCTTTGGCGCGGCGACCTGGCTGCGCGGTATTGACCTGATAAACATTCCCACCTCCTTGCTGGCAATGGTTGATGCCGCGGTTGGAGGAAAAACCGGGATTAACACTTCGGTGGGTAAGAATCTGGTGGGTTCGTTTTATCCGCCGCGCGCTGTCCTTTGCGAGTTAGATTATTTGAATTCTTTACCTCCTCGGCAACTGCGTGCCGGTTTAGCGGAGGTAATTAAATGCGGTTTCATTGCTGACAAGTTGATTCTGAAGCTATTGAGCGAAAACTCAGTTGAGAATCTTATCCGCCAACCAGATGTTTTTGAAGAGGTTATTAGCAGAGCTATTTCGGTCAAAGCCCAGGTTGTTAGCGAAGATTTGAAAGAAAGCGGAATGCGCGAATGTCTTAACTATGGGCACACCCTAGCTCACGCTATCGAGAAAGCTAGTTCCTACCAGGTGTTACATGGGGAAGCAGTCGCTATCGGGATGGCATTTGCCTCCCAGGTAGCCCAAGAATTAGGTTTACTGTCAGCTCGGGAAGGGCAGGAGCAACGCCGCCAAATAGCTGCTCTGGGATTACCGACTTGTTGCCCAGATTATTCTTTCGACCAGCTAGTTAAAATCATGGCCTCCGATAAAAAAGTCCGCGGGGGAGTAGTCCGAATGGTGCTAACCGGCAGTGACGCTCTAGTGCACGTTAGACCATTGCGCGACTATGAGCTGTTACAAACAGCATTCAATGCCGTAAATCAGAACTTCTCGACCGGTGTTCCGCTCACAGTCGTATCTAAATAGGGGAATCCGTGGGCAGAAAAGTATTCCTAATTGGTTTACCGGGTAGCGGCAAATCCACTATTGCTTGTCTTTTGGCAGATAAACTCGGGTGGAAACTGGTTTCTACTGATACTTTAGTTGCTGCCCAGCTGGGTTTACCCCGGCACTCAGCACTAATTTCAGCTGGAGAAGAGCGATTCCGTCAGGTAGAACGAGAAATAATGCACGCCCTATTAACTGAGAACAGGCGAGAAGATATCATCGTAGATTGCGGTTCTGGAGCACTGGACAACCCCCTCACTTTACGCGAGCTACAGGAGCTACCGGGGCGGGAAATACTCGAATTGGTGATTGATTTAGCAACTATGGCTGATAGAGCGGGTCTGAATCGTCCTCGTTCCCTAGGACTGGGGATGCCTAGAACCTGGCTGAGGCAAATGGGACAAGCTCGCCGCGAAAATTGGCAGCGATTGCAAGCCCTTCCCCTGGAAGTTAGCGATTTATCAGTTGAACAGGTGCTTGAAAAAGTGCTTGCCGCCCTAGGTATAAAGGAGTAAAAACCCTTCTAGAGGTATCTATTTTTTATCAACCGCCCTCCTGAAGTAGAGTAGAAACGATTTATTGAGACTTTTTGGGGGTTAAGTTGGCGACAACAAATGATTTGAAGAATGGTCTGGTACTAAAAATTGATAACCAGTTGTGGCAGGTTGTCGAGTTTCAGCATGTAAAACCGGGTAAAGGTCCGGCTTTCGTGCGTACCAAGATTAAGAATGTACTGAGCGGTAAAACTGTAGATCGCACCTTTAATGCCGGGGTAAAGGTAGAAACCGCGACCGTTGATCGCCGGGATATGACTTATCTGTATCAAGATGGAACCGATTTCGTGTTCATGGACGATGACACCTATGAACAGGTAATGATTTCCACTGAAATTGTAGGAAATGCGAAGAACTTCCTGATTGAAAACCAACGCGCAGTAGTGGCCTTCCATGACGGGCAGGTTCTGTTCCTAGAGCTACCGGCATCGGTAGTCATGCAAATTACCCACACCGAACCTTGGCTGCAAGGCAATCGTTCCTCGGCAGGAACTAAACCAGCTACCGTAGAAACCGGTTACGAAGTGCAAGTTCCTCTGTTCATCGAAGAGGGCGAAAAGATTAAAATCGATACTCGTTCCGGTGATTACATTTCCCGGGTCAAGGACTAGCAGCCAGTGTCCAAGAATCGACTATCTCGGCGTACTAAAGCGCGCCGACGGGCAGTTGATACCGTCTATGAAGCGAATCTAAAAGGTCTTGATGAAGACCCGGAAGATTTACGTCAGCTAGTGGCTGAACGTAGGCAGCTAAGCACGGCACAAACCACCTTGCCTGACTATTCAGCGGAAATTGTTAATGGGGTGGCTGATCGGCTTTTCGATATTGATATGACCCTCAGCCAATACTCAAAGGATTGGGCTTTGGATCGGATGCCTAAACCGGATTTGGCGATTTTACGCTGTGCAGTTTGGGAAATCCTCTACAATGACGATGTACCCTGGAAGATTGCGGTAGACGAGGCGGTAGGTACTGCGCGGGCAATATCAACTCCGGACTCTCCGGCTTTTATCAACGCAGTGCTTGATGCGATCGGGCATGCCAGTGAAACCGGCTGAGGTGATTGGCTTTCTTATCGGTTAGCTACCTGAATCCGTCCTCACCTACCTGGGAGAATAGATTTTAGGAGGTTGCCATGAGCGCAATAGTTTTCCGCGGGGCAAGCATACTGGGCAAAGACCGCGCCGATATTTTGGTGGAGGGTGATAAAATCCGCCGGGTAGGTGTCGATTTGTCCCTGCCCAAAGAATCGACTGCGCTAGAGATTGATACCAACGGTCTAATTGCTCTGCCGGGACTTGTGGATTTACATACTCATTTGCGCGAACCAGGCGGAGAAGATGCTGAAACCGTAGATACCGGTACGGCTGCGGCCGCTAAAGGTGGATATACCTGCGTTTTTGCTATGGCCAATACCACTCCCACCCAAGATTGTCCCCAGGTTGTAGAACAGGTTCTTAACCTGGGTCGGCAAGCGGGTAGAGTAGACGTTCATCCGGTAGGAGCGGTTACCAAGGATTTGGCAGGTAAAGAGCTTTCCCAGCTGCGAGCAATGCATGAGTGCGGAGCAAAGGTAAATGTTTTTAGTGATGATGGGAAATGCGTTTTTGATCCGCTTTTGATGCGTCAGGCTCTAGAGATTCTCCGCGATTTTGATGGAGTAATCGCCCAGCACTGTCAAGAGCCACGTTTAACGGAAGATTCTCAAATGAACGAGTCTTACCTGGCGAAAGAACTAGGCTTGAAAGGCTGGCCGGGCGTAGCGGAAGAAATGATTATTGCCCGCGATATTTTGCTTTCTCTTTATTTGGATGTTCGCGTACATATTTGCCACCTTTCCACCGCCCGCGCGGTGGAGCTGGTGCGTTGGGGTAAGGCACAGGGAGCCAAGGTTACGGCGGAAGTCACCCCGCATCACCTATTCCTTAGCGAAGATGAGCTAAAAGGGCGAGCGGCGCTTTTCAAAGTTAATCCCCCTCTGCGCTCTGCAAGTGATGTTCAAGCGCTGCGCACTGCTTTAGCTGATGGCACTATTGATTTGGTTGGTACCGATCATGCCCCGCATCCGGATCGGCTTAAAGACTGCGATTTTGAATGTGGCGCTTTCGGAATGATTGGGCTGGAAACCGCCTTGCCGGTGATATCGACTTTGATGGTACACACTAACCAAATGACCTGGGCAGATGTTGCTCGGGTAATGTCTATTACTCCCGCAAAAGTGGGGAAGGCTCTAGGTCAAGGTGAAATGATAGCGACCGGTTCACGGGCAAACCTGTGTTTTATTTCCCCGGATACCTCCTGGCAGGTTAGCCGCGATAGCCAGGTTTCTAGCTCAAATAACACCCCCTTTGCAGGTAAAGAACTGGTGGGGGCTATCCAGCACACCTGCTATCGCGGAAAACTCACAGTTACTAACGGACAGTTACAGTTTTAAGGAGGAGACATGAGCCGTTATGGAGTTCGCCTAGAGCAGGCAATGACCAGGTTAGGTAATGTTTGCGTGGGGATTGATCCTCACCCTTCCCAGTTAGCAGCATGGGGTTTGTCAGATAACGTGCAGGGGCTGCGTACTTTTGCTTTAACCTTGGTGGAAGCGATGGCGGGGCAGGTACCGGTGGTTAAACCGCAATCGGCTTTTTTTGAACGCTTTGGTTCGCGGGGAATCGCGGTTCTTGAAGAGGTACTTGCAGCTTGTCGGCAGGCGAGCCTGCTTAGTATTCTAGATGTTAAACGCGGAGACATCGGCTCTACGATGGCCGGTTATGCCAGGGCTTATTTAGAGGACGGGTCGGCGCTTTCGGCAGATGCGATTACGGTTTCTCCGTATTTAGGTTATGGATCTTTATCTCCGGTTTTAGAGTTAGCGCGTGAAAATAACCGGGGAGTTTATGTGCTCGCTCTAACCTCTAATCCCGAGGGATTCCAAGTGCAGCACGCCAGGTGTGCCACTGGTAAAAGCGTGGCGGCGGACATAATTTCACAGGCTGAACAGACAAATATCCTCAATAGTAATCAAGGTCACATTGAGGATATTGGTTTGGTTGTCGGCGCTACCACCGGAGAAGCTGCCAAAGATTTAGGAATAGATTTTTCTTCCTTTTCTGGATCTATTTTATCGCCTGGAATCGGAGCACAAGGGGCACAACCAGCAGATATACAAAGAATTTTCGGCGATAGCGCCTATCGCGTTCTGGCATCGACTTCGCGGGGAATATCTTCCGCCGGTCCTAAAGTTCCCGCTTTACAGGCGGCTGCAAGACAAATAACCGAGCAAATGAGTGATATTTTTCGCAAGTGAACTGGCAAAACTCGCTTGTTGGTTTGGCTTAAATAGATAGAAACAACTAATCTTTTTCGTGTTGTTATCCCATAAATCTAGATGAAGAGGTAAATACTAAATGGCACTTCCTTCTTTAACTCCCGAACAGCGTGCACAGGCTTTGGAAAAAGCCGCTATGGCTCGTAAAGCTCGTGCGGAAACGAAGGCGAAGCTGAAGAACCGGGAACTAACCCTGTCTGAAGTAATCAAAAAAGCTCAAGATGATCCTTACTTGGGCAAGATGAAAGTTCAGGCTCTGCTTGAAGCTCTGCCTCGCGTGGGCGCTACCACCGCTGCCGCCGTCATGGAAGAGATTGGTATCGCCAAGTCTCGCCGTATCCGCGGTCTAGGTGAGCACCAGCGCGCTGAGCTAGTTCGCCGCTTCGGCTAAGAACAGCCCTAAAGCAAATAAGAGTGTGGGATCCAAAAATATTTTGGGTCCCACACTCTTATGTTAGAAACCAGGGGAACAGACAGCTATGGCAAATTCTCAGTTATATGTATTGGTCGGCCCGTCCGGAGTGGGGAAAGGAACCGTCCTCAAAGCGCTAAGGAAGGCTTATCCGCACCTTCAGGTGGCAATCTCTGCTACAACCCGCCAGCCCCGCCCCGGGGAGACGGATGGCATTGATTATCACTTTCTATCGGATGCGCGTTTTGAGGAGCTTATTGCCCAAGACGGCTTTTTAGAGTGGGCCACCGTTCACGGTAAGGCGCGGTATGGAACTTTACGTTCTGAGATTAACCGGCATTTCGCTTTGGGACGGGACGTTATTTTAGAGATAGACCTGGCGGGTGCCCGCCAGATACGCCAAAGCTATCCCCAGGCTTGTTTCATTTTCCTTAGCCCACCCAATGAGCACGTCCTCGAAGAGCGGCTCCGCGGTAGAGGTACTGAAGATGAAGCTGAAGTTGCTCGTCGGCTTGAAACCGCAAAAACCGAATTGGCGGCGGCAGGCGAATTTGAACACATTGTGATTAATAATCAACCCGAACAGGCGGCGCGTGAACTAGCAGCCCTGATGGGAATAGCGTAAGATTTTTTGTGAAGATGCGGCTTAGCCGTGAAGTTAAGAAATGAGAGGACAATATGTCGGGTACTGTTGCTAGCCCGGAGGGGATTACTAACCCCCCAATAGATGACCTATTGGAAAAGGTTGAGTCCAAATATGCCTTGGTGGTCTATGCTGCCAAGCGGGCACGCCAGATTAACACCTACAATCTCGAGATTGCTGATGGAATGTTTTCTACTCCCGGTCCCCTGATTGATTGCAATCCCGAAGATAAAGCCTTAAGTATTGCCCTGCGGGAAATAGACAAGGGTGCACTCAACCTGAAAGAGCATGACGAGTCCTAAAAGGACGAGCTAGATTATGTCTAAGCGCCGCCGGGTTATTATTGGGGTCGGAGCAGGAATCGCTGCCTATAAGGCAACTAATGTTGTGCGTGCCCTCAGTAAATCCGGATTTGACGTATGGGTGATACCCACGCCCGCTGCTCTCGAAATGGTAGGAGCGCTCACCTGGCAAGCGCTTTCGGGAAATCCGGTTTACACTCAAGTTAATGAACCGGGCACAGGGGTTGGACATATAGAACTTGCCAGGGACGCGGATTTAATTGCTGTGGTTCCAGCCACTGCTAATGTTTTGGCACGTATAGCCCACGGTCTAGCCAATGACATGCTAACTAACGTGGTTTTAGCTGCTGATTGTCCCTTGTTGCTGGCTCCCGCCATGCATACCAATATGTGGAATAATCCGGCTACCCAAGAAAACGTGAAGTTGTTAAAGAGGCGCGGAGTCCATTTCATTGGTCCAGACCTAGGAGAGCTTTCCAGTGGGGATGTCGGTTTAGGCAGGCTGGTTAGCGAAGATCGCATAGTAGAGCAGATTTTATCCCTGCTTTCACCTAAACCCTGGCAAGGAAAGAACGTATTAGTTAGCGCTGGGGGAACCCGCGAACCTCTAGATCCCGTACGTTTCTTAGGTAATCGTTCCTCCGGGATTTTTGGGGTTCAAATTGCTCGCCATTTTGGACTGCAAGGCGCGAACGTTACCTTGTTGGCCGCTAATATAGAGCCTCAGGTGCTGGCTGCTTTACCCAATAGCGTGAGAGTTCTACCCACCCCCACCGCCACCGAAATGTATAACGCGGCTACAAAGTATTTACCCAATATGCAGGTAGTGGTGATGGCGGCCGCGGTAGCTGACTATAAACCGGCAGAGTTTCAAACCCAAAAAATCAAGAAAACACCTGAAAAAGGCGAGTTTTCTTTAACCCTGTGTCCCACGGTCGATATTTTGGCTTACCTAGCAGAACATAAACAGCCAGGACAAATAGTTACCGGTTTTGCCGCCGAGACCGGATCTTGGGAAACAGTTTTAGATTTAGGCAAAGAAAAGGCTCGCCGTAAAGGAGCCGATATTCTCTTTATCAACAAAGTCGGTCAAACAGCTGGATTTGGCGACACCGCCACCCAGGTTAGCGCAGTTGATCAACTAGGCAATGAAATCGGACAGTTCCGGGGAGAAAAATCTGAGATAGCCCCGCAGATTGTGTCCCTGATTGGTCAGCATAGCCAGTGAAAGATCAAATGCCGCGCTGGAGCGGCCTTGACCCCCTCGCCCAGATACGCAGTCGCCAGGAGGGTAAAACCAAGCGCGGTCACCAGCAAGAGCTACTTCCTTTACCGGATAAACCCGCTGGGAAATGGAAAAACACTGATTCCATTGCCAGAGTAATCCCTGATACTCCCGTATTTCATCTCGCAATTGGTCTTGACTACACCATTCCGCCCCGCCTAGCAGGCAAAACCCGTATTGGCAGCCTGGTAAGCGTGAAGATTGGAGAAAAACTGGTGCACGCCTGGGTAAAGGACATTCGACCTCCAGAAGCAACCTCGCAACGCCTGCGTCCTATTAGTCGCGTGCTTAGCGACAGAGGGCTAGTTTCACCTAAAACCTTCCAGCTTGCTCAGCAGGTGGTCAGCCGTTACGCGGGAAATATCTCTCAAGTCTTAAACCAGGCGATTCCTAATCGCCGGGCAGGGATAGAAAAAGAGTTTTTTACTAACAACTTTGCCCCGGTAATGCCGCTGACCAGCCGAGAAGCCCCCTGCCAGGAGACTAACTGCCTTAGCGTAAGAGACGAACCCAAAATAGAAAACTATCCCCAAGGAAAAGGATTGCTAGATTCGCTGGCAAATAAACGCCTGGCACGAGTAGTCTGGTCGGCGATTCCCGAACCTAATAGGGTAGCTCCTTTTAACCAGATTAGTGAGCTAGTCAGCGTGGCTTTGAAAGCGAAGGGAAGCGTCCTGTGTCTTTTCCCTACTGCTCGCCAAGCTAGCGAGTTTTGCTCCTATTGGAGCGCCAGCCAGGGTGCTAATGCGCCCTCACCCCTAAAATACTTTTTTGAAAAATCTAGCGGCAGGCACTACCAGGCATATCTTCAGTGCCGTTTTAACCATCCGCGCCTAGTGGTAGGAACCCGCTCAGCCATTTTTGCCCCCCTCAAAAGGATTTCGCTGCTACTGATTTGGGACGAGAATGCGCAAACCTATCAAGAGCAAACCGCGCCCTACTGGCATAGCCGCCAAGTCGCAATGATGAGGGCAAACAGTGAAAAATGTTCACTGATATTAGGTAGCTACTCTCGTTCTCCCCAAGCTCAAGCCTTAGTGCTATCTTCTTGGGCTAGTGAGCTAGCTATGAATAATACTCCAGTGCTGCTCCCCAAGATTTTTACCCCTGATTATGAACAACGCGATGATTTATCTATCGGGCGTACCCCTATTTCCTCCACCGCTATCCAGTTTTTGCGAAGCTGCCTGGAAAATGGCCCGGTTTTAGTGCAGGTAGGGCGAAGAGGAGGACGAAAAGCCTTAAGTTGCGCCCGCTGTTCAGCTCCGCTGCGCTGTCCAAAATGCTTGGGGCAGGTAGAACAAAGAGGGGATGACTACCTGTGCCCCAGTTGTGGTCATTCATTCTTCTTCCGCTGTCCTAACTGCGGGGCGCAGCAAGCTCGAGCAGCTGTGCGCGGGCATCAGCGTATCGGCAGGGAACTCGCCGCTGCGTTCCCCAAAATTCCAGTTATCAATTGTGACGCTGATAATTCTTTACCTCCCATTGGGACTAAACCGACCCTGGTAGTGGCCACGGTGGATCAAGAACCGGTTGCCAGCAACGGATACGCGGGAGCGCTGCTATTAGATGCGGGAATGCTCATAAGTCTTGACCGTATTTGGGCGGGGGAACAAACCCTGCGCCGCTGGGCAAATCTGGGAGCTAAAGTGGCAGCAAAGGGCAAAATCATGCTCAGCGGCGACCCAGGGGAGTATCTTGCTACCACTTTTAAGCGGCGAACATTTCGCGAGTGGGCAAGTAAAGAACTTCAAGAACGAGCTGAAGTGGGAATCCCTCCCACCGCAGCTATGGCAGCCATTCGCGCCAGTAAAGACACCCTTAATCAGCTATTAGCCTGCGCAAACTTTCCGGATATGCAAGTTATAGAGCCAGTTCGCTTTGGAAATGATTGGCAGGTAATAGTGCGCGCCCGTCTAGACCAAGGCGAAGAGCTACGCGCCGAGCTTAGCCGCCTACAGGCTCTGGCTTCCCGAAAAAAATGGGAGCCTGTCAAAGTACAGGTTGATCCGTATGACTTCTAGCTTTCCCTTGCAAACATCCTTGCCCTATGTCCTGAGGAAGTTTCTTAACTGATAGCATTAAGAATATGCGTGTCTTATTTGCCGGTACTCCCGCCAGTGCAGTACCTGTCTTGGAATATTTGCTTTCCAGCGAGCATGAAGTGGTTGCAGTGCTAACTCGTCCTCCCGCTAAATCGGGGCGAGGACGCAGACTCACCCCTTCTCCGGTTGCCCAGTTAGCCGAACGCTCTGGCATAAAGGTCTACACCCCCTCCTCTCTAAAAGACGCTCAGCAGCGTCCCGATTTTGCGCAAATGCAGGTAGATGTGGCGGTGGTAGTGGCTTATGGTCTGCTGATTCCTAAAGATTTGCTGGAAGTTTTTCCCTATGGATGGCTAAACCTGCATTATTCCCTGCTACCGAAATGGCGCGGAGCCTCCCCGGTACAACATTCAAGAATTGCGGGGGAAGAAATAACCGGGGTCAGCATTTTCAAGATAGATGAGGGCATGGACACCGGCCCTATCTACGCGGTCGATCCGATTAGGGTCGCTCCGCAAACTACTGCCGACCTGCTTTTACAACGCCTTACCGACAGTGGAATTAAATTGCTTCCGCACGTACTTAAGGCTTTAGAGGGAGGAACTCCCAAAGCTCACCCCCAATCTAGTCAAGGGGTCAGCTATGCACCTTTGCTCAGCAAAGCCGATGCCCAGATTCCCTGGAATAAAGAGGCAGGGGCAGTTTTAGATATGATTTGTGCCTTTACTTCTCAACCGGGGGCATGGACGGTATTGCCTGATGGCAAGCGGATTACTATTTATCCGGCAATTGAAATGAAAGATCACAATACTTTATCGCCTGGACAGGTACAGATAACTAAACACGAGGTCACGGTAGGGACAGCAACTAACGATGTGAAACTGACTTTTGTGACTCCAGCCGGGAAAAAAGAAATGGCTGCAGATGCTTGGGGACGCGGGCAGCATTACGGCAACGAATTTTTCTTCGCCCTACCGAGCTGTTCAGAGGGGGATTTGTGAGGCAAAAATATCCTCAAAAACGCCAATCTTCCAACTCGCGGGGCAATCGGTATGTCAAACGCCCGCAAAGAAAAGCGAGTAATTCAACGCAATGGCAAGCACAAACCGACCGGGTACGTACCCTGGTTTACCAAGTGTTACTGGCGGTCGAGACCCGGGAATCCTACGCTAATTTGTTACTTCCGCCCAGGCTAACCCGTGCCCAGATTGGCGGGCGAGATGCCGGGTTTGCTACCGAATTGACCTATGGAACTCTGCGTTGTCAGGGCTACTATGACTGGATAATTGAACAATGCTCCTCGCGCCCAGTAGCTGCACTGGAAAAACCGGTATTGGTGATTTTGCGAATGGGCCTACATCAATTGTTAAATATGCGAGTTCCCACCCATGCTGCGGTTAGTGAATCGGTTAATTTGGCGAAACAAGAAGTCAATCAGGGAGCAGCGGGACTGGTAAACGGGGTTTTACGGGGGGCTCTACGCCTGGGCGAGGACGAGCTGCAGCGCCGACTCAATTCCTTAAGTCCTACTGCTCGCTTAGCAAGGCGCTATTCCCATCCAGCTTGGATTATCGCCGCCTACCGCGCCGCGCTCAGCGAGCATCAGAAGCTGGGAGCCGAGATTCCCGCTGATGACGCTAGCCTTGAGGCGCTGCTTGCAGCCAATAATCGTCCTCCCTATATAAATCTAGTGGCTAGACCAGGACTGATTGCGCGCGAAGACTTGGCGGATAGGGTTGAAGAAAGCGAACAAGACGTAGCCTATTCTACTCTTAGCCCCTGGGGGTTAATTGTGTCCGGGGGAGACCCAGCGGATTTAGAGGCAGTTATTAACGGACAGGCAGCAGTAGAAGACCAGGGTTCTCAGTTAATAGCCGGTTTAGCTGCTGAATATCCGCTGAGCGGTCGCGATAAAATCTGGCTGGATTTATGTGCCGGACCGGGTGGTAAGACCGCATTAATGGCGGCTTTAGGACGAGAACGCGGGGCAAAGGTTTTCGCCAACGAAATCAGTCCTCACCGCGCAAAACTGGTGGAAGATTCGGTTAAGGCTCTAGATAACGTCGAAGTTGTATGTAAAGATGGTACAGATTTTCCCTCCCGTGAGGGGGGATTTGACCGGGTTCTCGTGGATGCTCCCTGTACCGGATTGGGGGCGCTGCGCCGTCACCCAGAATCACGTTACCGTTCCCGCAATGAAACGATTCCCGAAATCACCGCCTTGCAGGCACGACTACTTGGTCGTGCCCTGGACGTATGCCGTGAGGGCGGCCTGGTTATTTACGCTACTTGTTCTCCGCATCCGGCGGAAACCACTTTCCTGGTAGAGCGAGTTTTGAAAGAACGCGGTGACGGGCAACTTTTAGATCTAGGGGATGCTATAGGTCAGCTGATTGCAGCTGATGCCTGGCCAAGCTCGCTCGGGTGCGCGGATAAATACCTGCAACTTTGGCCTCATATTCACAGCAGTGACGCGATGTTTGCTGTGGTAATCGCGAAAAATCGAAAAGGGGTTTAACTATGGCAGTTACTATTTCTCCATCAATACTTAACTGTGATATCGCCAATCTGGCAAGTGAAATCAAAAAAATTAGGAACGCCGATTATGCCCATGTGGACGTGATGGATAACCATTTTGTTCCTAATTTGTCGTGGGGACTTCCGGTAGTAGAGGCAGTTATTCGGGAAAATATTTTGCCGGTAGATGCGCATTTAATGATTGAGGACGCCGATCGCTACGCTCCTGCCTATGCCGAGGCTGGCTGTGCCTCGGTTACTTTTCATGCCGAAGCCGCTATCGCCCCTATCCGTTTAGCTCGGGAAATTCGTGCCCAGGGAGCGAAAGTCGGAATGGCGCTGCGACCCGCTACCGATATTACCCCCTATATTGATTTGCTTAGTGAACTGGATATGCTCTTGGTGATGACCGTAGAGCCGGGCTTCGGGGGACAGGCCTTTTTAGAATCCATGATGGGCAAAGTACGTCGTGCCCGCAAAGCTATTTCTGCGGCGAATTTGCAGGTAGCTTTGCAAGTAGATGGGGGAATCAATCGGGAAACCATCACTAAAGCCGCCGAAGCCGGGGCGGATGTATTTGTGGCTGGCTCAGCGGTATATAAGGCTGATGATGCTTTTAACGAGGTCGAACAGTTGCGTCAAATCGCTAATCACCATATAAATCATTAAAGCTGGGAATGGTTTATCGGTATAAACTTAACGGGCATCAAACATTTATTCTTTAACGATTCTAAAGTAAAGCATCCGACATAAGCGGTTTAGAAAACTAGAACAGCGCTTATTCACCTACGATAATGAATCGTTTGCGCATTATTTTTAGAAACCAACTAACCTTGAAGATATGAAAAGTTTTGAAGACCTATTTGCCGAGCTAAAACTGAAAGCTAATGAACGTCCCGAAGGTTCTGGAACCGTTAAAGAACTCGATGCCGGGGTACATGCAATCGGCAAAAAACTGGTAGAGGAAGCCGCTGAAACCTGGATGGCAGCCGAATATGAAAGCCGGGATGATTTTTGTTTAGAAGTTTCCCAGCTGCTCTATCACGCGCAAGTAATGATGATTGCTAAAGGGGTTAGCCTCGAAGATGTCTACCGTAAACTCTAGGGAAAATATGTTACGTATAGCTGTCCCAAATAAGGGTGGTTTGTCCGAACCAGCAATAAAGCTTCTTTCCGAGGCCGGATATCGCACCCGCAGACGCGGTCGGGAACTACATATTGTTGATCACAACAATAAGGTGGAGATTTTTTTCCTCCGGCCGCGTGATATTGCCCAATACGTCGGTGCTGGATATATCCATGCTGGCATCACGGGACGGGATTTATTAGCAGACTCTGGGGTTAAAGCTACCGAGGTGTGCGAACTGGGCTATGGGGCTTCTACGTTCCGTCTAGCAGCCCCTAAAGGCACTATGAGCAGTGTCCACGATTTGCAAGGCAAACGGATTGCCACCTCTTTTGACCGAATTATGCAAGACTACCTGGCTGAACATCAGGTGGAGGCAACTACTGTTCATCTAGATGGAGCAGTAGAGTCAGCGGTGCGTTTGGGGGTGGCAGATGCGATTGCTGATGTGGTAGAAACTGGCAATACCTTGCGAGCTGCGGGGCTGGAAGTCTTTGGGGAACCAGTAATGAAGTCGGTGGCGGTGCTAATTGCCAATCCGCAATCGGTAACTCGCCGAGGTCTAGAGGTTCTCCGGCAGCGTCTGGGCGGGGTATTAACCGCCCGCAACTACGTGTTACTTGACTACAATGTACAAAGGGATCAGTTAGAACAGGCAGTATATTTTACTCCCGGAATCTCTTCCCCTACGATTTCTTCTCTGCAAGATTCTCACTGGTTAGCGGTACGCGCTATGTGTAAGCGTAGTGAAGTACATGGGGTGGTTGATAAGCTGGCCGCCTTAGGAGCACAGGGGATTTTGGTTACCCAGCTACTTTCCGCCCGTATCTAAATATAGTTTTGCTTCGCCTTGGGTAGCGGGTTTTCTAAAGCAATAACCTTTGCCTAAGAGCCAATTACAGCATTTGCGCTGCCACTCGCCCGGCAACCGCCGCCGATAAAAACTGAGCGCTATCCTGATTTAGTGACCGCCCCATAGTTGAAAGATTCACCGGACAGGTCGATAGCGCTGCGTAAAGCCCAACCGTAGAACACCGTTTTAACTCATGATGGGAGCTAATAAGCCGACTTTGCTGTTCTAGTAGCTTTGAAAAATCCGCTTCAATCAGTTCGGCTTGCCCCCCGCCCTCGCCACAAAACACCGGAAATGGCACCGTGAGAGCAACCGGCACAAACCCCGACAAAATCCGGAGGCTATGATGAGAGATTCCCTGATGGCGAGGACGAGCATCAGCCTTAGAAATCCGCAAGGCACAGATAGGACGCCCTCCTCCTAAAGCAGCCTGAGTGAGGAAAGCAGAAAGGTCGAAACCGGAATACCCAAAGGGAGTGCCGCTACCGGCGTTACCCGGCCCTTGCCCCACAATCGCATTATCGGCGTTTACGACGTGCTGAGCGGCTAAGAGGGCGGAAAAGGTATTGATTGCTTCTAAGTCGCCACCGAAAGCCTGCCCAGCAGTAATTACTGAGGCTAGCCATTGATTTTGGCGTAAGAGCGAAATGTTTCTCGAAAAAAATGCGGGAAGCGCGCCGCCATCGGTATATACATAGACGATTTTTGCGCCGGGATTTTCTGCTCTGATTCCGGCGATTACCGCCGGTAACTGGGAATGTAAATCAATCCCCACCACCGGCATCCCCTCAAGGTTTTCTGCCCGGCTCATTGATTCATGCCAGGGAGATTGTTGCTCCTCCAGCGCCGAAACCAGGTATTGACTGGGACTATAGCGCGCTTTCATAATGTGACCGTCATTGGCGGGAAGTTCATCAGCGGGCAGACGCTCACAAAGGGAGGTTACCAGTCCAAATCCACCAGTCCCCAGGTTTCTCTGCAATGGTGAACAGTCAAAACGCACCCTATCGCCGCAAAGAATTTTTCCGATTAGCTGCGGGTAGGAAAGCACCTGCACTTTTTGTCCTATAAAAAATTGTTCCGCATTATCGGGGCAAGCGGTTATGGTCACCGTCAGCTCTTGAGACCCCTTAAAGTCATGGACAGCTTCCACCTGTCCCTCACGTAGCATCATATTTTTATCCTAAGCGAAGTCTAGGTGACCGCGTGGATAATAAACAGGTAGGCTTATATATGTGTATTGGTTACTATTTGCGTTGTGGACGCTCGGAATTCTGGCAGCGATAATCTGCCCAATCGTCATGTTTATCTGGCTGTTCCGCAAGGTCAATACAACTTTCCGGGTATTTGGAGAACAGGCATCAAGGCTATCTGATCCCCTAAATGATTTACAGGAGGCAGCTCCGCTTACCCCGCTACGCGCCCCCGGAGCTAGCGGCGACCCCGCCACCTTAGCTCAAGCCCATCAAGTTCGCCAGCAGGTAGCACTTAGCCGCCAGGTTCGGCGTTACCGGCGCCTAGATTCCGCTAAGGAGCGCTGGGAGAAACTGGGGCTGATATAGATGCCCCGCAAGCGTAGGCGTAAAAATCATTCTTCCTCCTTACCGACCCAAGATTGGGAGCAGCTTTCACCGGCTCAAAAGCTAGCTAGTTTTAAACGCAACCAAATAAGAGGGGAAGTCAATGACTTTGCTAGTCGCTTCGACTATCCTATAGATGATTTTCAGCTGCGCGCTATTGATGCTCTACAGGCAGGCAAATCAGTGTTAGTTGCCGCCCCCACCGGATCAGGAAAAACCCTGGTAGGGGATTTCGCCCTATTTTTAGCGTTAAAAAGGGGGCTGAGAGCCTTCTATACCACTCCAATCAAGGCGCTATCTAATCAAAAATTCCGGGATTTTTCTGCCAGCTACGGTAGTGAAAACGTGGGGCTGCTGACTGGAGATGTTTCGGTAAATCCCGCGGCTCCCATCGTGGTAATGACTACCGAAGTGCTGCGTAATATGCTTTACCGTCAAGATAAACGCCTAGAGGATTTAGGTTTCGTTATTCTTGACGAAGTTCATTACTTAGCTGACCGTTATCGCGGTCCGGTATGGGAAGAAGTTATTTTACATCTTGACAGCCAGGTCAAAGTGATTGCCCTATCTGCCACAGTGTCTAATGCGGAAGAATTCGGGCAGTGGTTACGGGAAGTACGCGGGAACCTTGAGATTGTGGTTTCCGAAAAACGTCCCGTGCCACTTTATCAACATATGTTTGTGGGAGGACGTCTATTCGACCTCGAAACTAAAACTAAAGGCGGTAAAAGCCGGCTAAACCCGGCATTGCTTGCCCAGACCCGCCAGAGCCTAGGGGAGAGCAGGGCAGGAAGTCACACCAGTTTACCGGCAGCAGTAGCGCAGCTCCAGGAAAGTAATCTCTTACCGGCAATCGTGTTTATTTTTTCGCGTTCTCGTTGCGATCAGGGACAAAAACAGCTGATAGCAGCAGGAATGGATTTAACTAATCCCCAGGAAAAGCAACAAATCCAAAGCTATCTGGACGATATTGCGGAAAATATTCCGGGGCATGATTTTTTTGCTTTAGGTTTAGACCCTCTTTTTGCTGGTCTCAGACGCGGAATTGCCGTTCATCATGCCGGGTTGCTACCCGTACTTAAAGAGGCCGTAGAGAAAATGTTCGCAGCGGGTCTGCTAAAAGTGGTGCTAGCAACCGAGACCCTCGCCCTAGGAATCAATATGCCAGCGCGTTCGGTGACGATTGAATCGCTACGCAAATGGGATGGGCATGAGTTCCAAATGCTCACAGCGGGGCAATACACTCAGCTAACCGGAAGGGCAGGTCGGCGCGGCATTGACACCTTGGGGCATGGGATTGTTATTTATCGTCCCGGTATAGATCCGGCTATCGTGGCTGGTCTGGCTTCCAGACGTACCTATCCCTTGAAGTCGGCTTTTACTCCCACCTATAATATGGCGGTTAATCTGCTAAGTCGCGGTTCGATAAGCGAAACTCGCGATATTTTGCGGCGCTCTTTTGCACAGTTCCAAGCAGACCGCTCCCTGGTGGGTAAAGCGCAGCAGGCTAAGGAAAAACAAAAGGAAGCCGATAAAATTATTGCTTCGGGAACTTTAGAGTGTTCCCAGGGAGATATTTACGAATACGTCAGGCTACATTCCGAATTGCAATCCCGGGACGCTGACCGGGCTAGAGCTCTTGCCCGCGAGCAGCTGAGGCAGCGCAATGAGTTATTTCGCTGTCTAAAACGCGGAGATGTTCTGGTCTATCCCAATGGTCAAAGAACTCGCCACGGGGTAGTGATGAAGAAATCGTTTACCCGCAGCGGGGAGATTAGTTTGCGGGTGCTTGAAGATAACGCGAAGCTTAGAGATTTTTCTAGTAACTATCTGGCGGGTGATTTGGCGTTAGTGGGGCAAATGCTGGTCGAGGATTATTCGGAGCGTAAACCTCGTGATCGGCAACGCTTAGCATCGAAGCTGCGTTTAGCGGTGCGCGATAATTTGTTTCCAGATCCGCCTACTTCTTCCGCTTCTTTACCATCGCTTCCAGCCTTAGCTGGCTCATCGGCAGTTTCATCTTCTTCTCAGGTGGATAAGTTGGGGGCTAACACCGGTACTCAGGGGAAAATAATCGATACCGAGCTTAGTAATCTGAGTGAACAGCGTTTAGAGGAGATGGTGGTTTCTCACCAGGTTGCTCACTGCCCAAAGGTGCGAGAGCATTTGAAGAAGGCTTCCCGGTGGGTTCGCCTCGAGCGGCAGGCCATTAAGCTCAGACGTCAGGTTGAGATTTCCGAAGGGAAACTGGTGAATACTTTTGACCGGGTTGTGGCGGTCTTGAAGCGTTTGGATTATTTATCGGCTGATGGAAAGGTTAGCGAAGCTGGGCAGGTTCTTGCTCGTATCTATAGTGAATATGATTTATTGATTGCTCAATGCGTGCTTCAAGACGTGTTTGCGGGATTGTCTCCGGCGCGTCTGGCAGCCGCTTGCAGCGCTGCTAGTTATGAGGCGCGGCGGGAGGTGTCCGGGGCTCCGGTTCCGTCCTCGCTTAAACCGGTGGTTAATCGGATTGAAGCCTTGGCCGAGAATCTGCGAGCTATTCAAAGCGAGTTGGGGGCGCCTAAGATTCCGCAATCTTCGTGCGCACTGGTGGCTGCCACCTATGCCTGGGCTAAGGGTAAGCCGCTCGCAGTGGCAATCGAAGCGGGCGGCTTGGAAGCTGGTGATTTTGTGCGGGCGATGAAACAGTTATTGGATGTGCTTCGACAATTAGAGACGATTGGAAGTGTGGAAACCTCTGCTAGCGCCCGTAAAGCCCAAAAGCTGATTTTGCGAGGGGTGGTGGCGTGGTCCGATTTCTAGTTCGCGGTTTTTGGACTTTTTTTGCTTCCGTCGCTATTGCTGCCGCTTTACTATTGGCATTTCCTTCGTCTTGGGGAAGTCATTGGTTTGCGCCCTGGCTAGCTATGGGAGCGTGGCTATTGGTGTTGCGCCGGGCAGACAAAAAGTACGCACTAGCGATTTCGGGGCTTGTGGCTTTCTTATTCTTTTTGCTGCTTTTCCGTTGGGTATCAACTTCACTTGGGTTTAATACCCCTTGGATTGCACTGACCTTTTGTGAGTCTTTATTCTTAACGACCTGGGCGGCTTCGACCCTGGCACTCCGGCATTTGTCTAGCCCCTTATGGTCGTTGTGGGCGGCTTTTTCCTATGCCGGTCTTGAGGCTTGGAGGGCGAGTTTTCCCTGGACGGGAATGCCTTGGGGATTACTGGGGTTTTCGCAGGTAGACAGTCCCCTTAAAGGCTGGATTCCTCTGCTAGGGGAAAGCGGTATGGCTTTCTTAATGGTTTTTATTCTAGCCGCTCTAGTTAGCGTGACTTGGAATGTGACTATGCCTAATCTGGTGGCCCTTGCTTTGGCCTTGGCGGTGATAATCGCATCTGGAATGGGTCTTACAGCCTTAGGGGACAGCCGGGACACTGCTCAGATTAGGGTTGCCGCCATGCAGGGGGGAGTTTCTTGGCCGATTGAACAGGTTTATGCCCACCCGGGAACTATTTTATCTGGGCATATTAGGCAAGCTCGCCAGGCGAAACTGCAACCTACTGAGGTGATTTTATGGGGAGAGCAGGCAGCAGATGTTGATTTGGGTAAAGATTCCGCTTGGGCAGATGATCTTCACCTACTACAGCAATCCTTAAAAGTCCCAATTGTTTTTGGTATGCTCTCTTATTCCGAAAAAAATACCTCTAACCAGGTATTACAGGTTAATAACGGCGAAATTAAACCGGTTTATACCAAACGTAAACCGGTTCCTTTTGGCGAGTTCCTTCCCGGCAGAACCCTGGTTTCCAAACTCTTCCCCGAGCAAGTAAAAATGTTGCCACGCGATATGGTGGCGGGTAACCGAGTGGGAATAGCCAAGGTGGGTAAGGCACGTTTGGGTACGAACATCTGTTTTGAGGTGGCGTTAGATTCTCTGGTACGCCAGACGGTCAATTCCGGCGCTAATGTTTTATTTTTCCCAACTAATAATTCTTCTTTTGGTTACTCTTACCAGTCGCGCCAGCAGCTACAAATAGCTCGCTTTCGCGCCCTCGAATATAATCGCTCCGTAGCCCAGGTTGCGATTGGGGGAGTGAGTGCTTTGATTAACCCCGAGGGAAAAGTTTTGGCTCAGTCAGGGCTTTTTCGGACCGATACTTTGCAAGCCGCCCTGCCTCTGCGCGATACGCTTACTTTTCAGGCTCGTTTTGGCGCGCTCCAAGATGCTTTGGTTCGTTGGGGGTTTTTAGGAGCTGTGCTCGTGCTCAGTTTCGGGTTTGGGCTGCGCTTTTGGCGAGGCCGCTATCGATCTGTTTCTGCAAATAGTTGCGCTCATGATACGAAAGATTCAGGTAAAGGGCGCAGAGGACGCTTACAGAAAAGTCCAAAAGGGAAAGGCAAGAAATGAAGGATACAGTAATCGCGATTCCCACTTATAACGAGGCCGCAACCTTAGCTAAACAGATACAGAAGTTACGCCGTAATGTACCCCAGGTAGATTTACTAATTATTGACGATAATTCCCCGGATGGTACCGGTCAGATTGCTGATGAAATTGCCGCTAAAGACAGGGGAGTGCGAGTTTTGCACCGACCGGAAAAAGCTGGTCTAGGCCGGGCATATTTGGCTGCTTTTTCCTGGGCGCAGCAAGCGGGCTATACCTGGGTAGTGCAAATGGATGCAGATGGTTCTCATCGGGTGCGGGATTTACACAAGTTGCTTGCCCGCCGGTTTTGGCCGAGCAAGCCAGATTTGGTGATTGGTTCACGCTGGATTCGGGGAGGACGACTTGAGGGCTGGTCGCGTATGCGCGAAGCCCTATCCAGAGCGGGCAATGCCTATATCGCGGCTTGGTTAAATCTGGGCATCGGGGATGCTACCGCTGGTTTTCGGGTTTATCGTCTAGATTTTTTGTCCGGTTTGGGTTTAGAGGATTTGGATTCTCGTGGTTACTGTTTTCAGATTGATATGACCCGCCGGGCGGTACGCTGTGGGGGAGATATTGTCGAGGTGCCGATTACTTTTCAAGAACGCGCGGCCGGATCGTCGAAAATGTCTAGCGCAATTATTCTAGAAGCGCTCACTAAAGTTACCCGTTGGGGAATCAACGACCGTTTAAGTGCCTTAGGACGAGCGCAAAGCGAAGCCTAGAGCCATAAGACGGGAGAGCTCCTCCGCTATTTTGCTTTGTTTTGTGCGCGATAAGTCAAAATGGTTGGCGCTAAAGGGTAGGGTTAATACCCAAAGACTAGCGGTAATGTACCCCGTCCATTAGTGCTCCGGAATGAAGTACTTCGAGTTGTTCTTTTAATAGTATTTCTAGCTCTTCTTCACTGCGACGCTCCATGAGCATATCCCAGTGGGTACGTTGGGGACGCAGCGGTTTAGAATCTTCTTCTTCGGCGGGTTCTTCATATTGAAGCTCACCCATTTCTCCGCATTTGCATTCCCACTGGGCAGGAGCTGCTACCTCGGCAGCAAAAGTCATGTGGTAGCGGTGTCCTTTAGGGCATATATAGAGGCTTTCGCGTCTTTGGGCGAATACTACGCCGTCCTCTGTCTCTAGGCTTTTTGAACCGATACTTGTGCCGCGTAGTGCCCGCTCTGCCATAGTAAATAATTCTCCTTGCTGCTCAGCCAAAGTGCTAGCCGATATACCTGCCCTATTCTAACAGGAGAGCTAATAGAGTTCGACACCGTTACGCCGGAAAAGAAAATATCTTAGCTACATATTTCTTAAAATGCTAGACCAGCTAACTTGCTATTGCTAGAATTATCGTGTCACCTGTTTCCCATATCTAAATAGCAGACATCCTATAAGGAATGTAGCAAGGATGTACTCATGAACGCAAAAATAAATATCGGTTGGCTCGTTTCTGGAATTATTGTAATACTGGGAGTATTTTTCGGATTACGTTACCATCTTCCCGATTTAATAGGAATGCATACAAACACTATATTTTGGTTTTTAATAACAATATTTTGGGGCGCTAGTTATTAGTTATGTTTTGCTTTAATTAGCGAAACTTTTGCAGGTTTTATTATCAAATTCATTTCCATTATATTTATTGAAATTTTCACCGGTATTGCCATCGCCGATTTAACTAAAGATTTGCTTTTAGGAATACCTTTTAACGGCGATTTAGCTTTCTTCACTCTGACTACCTGCACAATTTGGTCATTGGGTACCCCTGTTCATTTCCTTTTGAATACTAGAAGAAATCTCAAGAATTATGTTTCAGATTGCGCGTGTTCGCATAGCTGAAAAACAGACTTAATTAGTCACCATCTTCGTTGCAACCATTTGTTTCCCATAGCGAGACAGGAAACCGAAGATAGAGGCATCGAAAAATCGGTGGATATTTTAAGGTTCTGCTTGTCTACAAAAGCTTCTTTCGGAAATGTTTAGGACCGTACCCGCGCCAGGGAACGTTTAGCCGCCGCAACCACCTGTGAACTGTCTAAACCGTAATGCTCAAACAGTTCACCGGGTGCGCCCGGCAGACCAAAACCGTCTATCCCGATACTTTCGCCATTATCGCCAACCCAGGTCCGCCAGGAATCTACTATCCCTGCCTCAATCGAAACTCGAGCTTTAACTGCCGACGGTAACACCTGTTCCCGATAGGAAGCATCCTGAGATTTAAACCATTCCATACAGGGAACGGATACTACGCGAGCTGCTATATCTTCTTTAGCTAGTTCTTTACGGGCTGTAAGAGCGTGTTGAACTTCAGAACCAGAAGCCATCAGGATAACATCAGGCTGCCCATCGGTATCAGCTAGAATATATGCCCCCTTTGCCACGTTTTCAGCGCTAGCCAAGGCATCGCTTCCCGCACCCTCCATATCTTCGCGTTCATAGGTGGGAACAACCTGGCGGGTAAGGATTAACCCTACCGGTCCTCTTTGCCGCAAAATCGCAAGCCACGCGGCTGCGGTCTCGTTAGCATCCATCGGTCTAACAATCGCCAGATTAGGAATAGCCCGATAGGACGCTAAGTGTTCAACTGGTTGATGAGTTGGCCCATCCTCGCCAACCCCGATAGAGTCATGACTCCACACATAGGTTACCGGAATGTTCATTAGGGCTGAAAGGCGTACCGCTCCGCGCATATAATCGCTGAATACAAAGAACGTACCTCCAAAAACCCTGGTTAAACCATCAACGGCTATCCCGTTCATTACCGCAGACATCGCGTGTTCGCGCACCCCAAAATGCAGTATCCGACCATAGGGATTACCCTTCCATTTCCCAGTTTGCGCAGATTCTGGGATAAAACTGGTTGAGCCGGCAATAACCGTGTTATTTGATTCCGCTAAATCAGCTGAACCGCCCCAATATTCCGGCATAACCGAACCGATGGCGGAGATAGTTTTTCCGGAAGCCGCCCGCGTGGCCAGCGCCTGCCCGGCAGGAAACACGGGGAGAACTGCCTCAATTTCATCAGGTAGTTTTCCAGCTAAAATACGTTCTAAAAGCTGATTCTTATCCGGGTTTGCTTGTTTCCATTCTGCAAAGCGTTTATCCCAATCTAGATGAGCGTTTTCCGCGCGTGAGGCAGCATTTTCGCGGGTATGTTTTAAGACCTGCTCATCAACGACAAACATCTTTTCAGGGTCAGCACCCAAGGCTTCCTTTAATCCCTTGAGTTCTTCTGCCCCCAGCTTTGCTCCGTGAATTACTCCAGTATTTTGTTTAGAGGGGGAGGGCCAGCCGATTATGGTCCGTAAAGCAATAATAGAGGGCTTGGTTTTCTCGGCTTTAGCCACACAAATCGCTTCATCTAGGGCATTAACATCTTCTTGGTAAGAACCATCTGCACTCAGCCAATCAACCCGCTGAGTGTGCCACCCGTAAGCCTCATAGCGTTTTAGCACGTCCTCTTGGAAAGAAACATTAGTGTCATCTTCAATAGAAATATGATTGTCATCCCAGATAACGATAAGGTTACCCAAATCCTGTACACCAGCTAGGGAAGAGGCTTCCCCGGAAATACCCTCCTGGAGACAGCCATCACCAGCAATAACATAAACATTATAGTCGAAGGGACTCTCACCAAGAGGCGCTTGCGGATCCAGCATCCCGTGGGCACGCCTTGAAGCCATAGCGAATCCGACACCCGCTGCAAAACCAGAACCTAGTGGCCCGGTAGTGATTTCCACCCCTTTTGTGTGCCCATACTCGGGGTGACCTGGGGTATAGGAACCAAAAGTGCGGAAATTTTTCAAATCTTCTAGCTCCATGCTTTGACCAGCCAGATAGAGCTGAATATATTGCAAAAGTGAGGCGTGACCAGCGGAAAGTACAAAGCGATCTCGCCCTAGCCAACGTGAATCTTGCGGGTCAAAACGAAGATGGCGTTGATAGAGCAAATAGGCGGCGGCCGCTAAAGAAATCGGAGTTCCCGGATGTCCGCTACCGGCTTTTTCTACAGCGTCACCAGCCAATATTTTCGCCATATCGACTGCTTTTTGATCCAGGTTGTTCCACTGAAGTGCCATTCGTTGTCTGTCCCTTCCGACATTATTGCGCGTGGATTTTTCTCCGTCTTTGATGGTAACAGTTTGTAAAACGAAAATACTTCTAAATAGCCTCCAGTAGCAAAAGTGCAGATAAGTAAATTTGGTGACGCATTTGTTCTAACCCCCCCAAACCTCAATCCGATAATGTACATTATGTCAAGTAAAGAGATGAAGTAGCCTTACCTTTTGTTCCGCCACTCAAGCGCCCACTCCTCTACGCCCTCGCCAGCAGTGAAAACCCAAAATGCTTATGCTAAATAACTACGTAGTTTGCAGTTTCTACCCCTTAAGAGTTTGAATAACGACAGAAACATTTCTCGGTATTAAAGGAGAAAACTGCCATGGCAGCTGGCAATCCACACAACCCACCTCTTAATGCTTCCCAAGCAGATTCCACCTTAAAAAATAAGCAAAGAACTAGCGCAAAACACCCAGTAAACCAGATGCCCTCGCCGCCGCGAACCGCGCTGTTATCAGTGCAGCATGTACTCGCTTTTTACGCCGGTGCAGTGGTAGTTCCCTTGGTGGTTGCGGGCGGATTAAAATTAGACCCCACCACTACTGTGCATCTGATTAACGCTGATTTATTTACTTGCGGCATCGCGACCTTGATTCAGTCAATCGGCTTTTGGAAAATTGGTGTGCGCCTGCCAATCATTCAAGGGGTAACTACGATGGCAATCTCCCCCATGATTGCCATCGGTCTGGCAGTAAATCAAGGCGGCGGCGTAGCGGTGCTGCCAACCATCTATGGTGCAGTAATCGTTGCTGGTCTATTTACTTTCTTCGCCGCCCCCATTTTCGCTAGGCTGATTAGATTTTTCCCACCTTTAGTAATCGGGATTGTGCTTACCACTATGGGTACCACCTTGTTGGGAGTATCGGCAGCTGACGTTATCGGACACGCCGACGAGCAGGTTCCTCCCCTGCCGGTTTCCTTACGAAACCTGGCTTACGCTTTAGGTACTTTAGCGATAATCGTCCTAATTCAGCGTTTCTTTAAAGGTTTTATGGGGACGCTGGCCGTACTTGCCGGTCTGATAATCGGTACCGGGGTGGCGGTAGCCTTAGGAGATGCCTCTTTCAGCGAAGTCTCCAACTCTTCATGGGTAGCAGTTACTACCCCATTCTATTTTGGTTGGCCAAAGTTTTCTTTAACCGCCTGTATCTCCATGATTGTGGTAATGCTGCTCACCATGGTGGAAACCACCGGGGACGTGTTTGCTACCGGGGAGATTGTCGGTAAACGCACCGGTAAAAAAGAGATTTCGGCTGCTCTGCGCGCCGATGGGCTTTCAACCACTTTGGGGGGAATTCTAAATTCCTTCCCCTACACCTGTTTTGCTCAAAACATTGGTTTAGTGCGTTTAACTAAGGTTCATTCCCGCTGGGTAGTAGCATGTGCCGGGGTAATCATGATTGTACTAGGGATTATCCCGAAGGCGGGAGCAATCGTTGCCTCTATCCCCTCTCCGGTGCTGGGTGGAGCTTCCTTGGCGCTATTTGCCAACCTGGCTTTGGTCGGAATTCAAACCCTGTCAAGGGTAGACCTATCCGATACCCGCAACGCGATTATTTTGACTACCTCTATCGGTCTTGCCATGCTGGTGTCTTTCAAACCAGCGATTGCCGGGGCTTTTCCGGCTTGGGCACAGATTTTCTTTGCCTCGGGGGTAACCGTTGGTTCAATCACCGCGATTGTTTTGAACTTGTTATTCTTCCATGTTGGACCACAATCTAAGGGCGAGGACGTGGCACTGGGGGCTAGTGGTAAACGGCGTTCGCTACAGGAAGTTAATGCCATGAGCGACCAAGATTTTGTTAAGACCTTCTCGGGTCTGTTTAATGGGGTTACCTGGCCGCTGCTTTCAGCAGCACAAATGCGTCCTTTTAGGGATACGGGCGAGCTCAAAGAAGCCTTGCAAGACGCGGTGCTGCTAGCCGACAAAGAGCTACAAAACCAGCTAATTTCAGCTTATCCCGATGTCACCATGATGCTTACGGTCAGCGATCATGATGCCAAGAAGATTTCTCAAGATGTAGGCTCGCTAGCGCTGGGAGAGCTCTCTGAGCACCAGCGCAGCCAGTTGCAAACTTTAGAGACTTCCTACCACGAGAAATTCAATCTACCTTTGGTGGCGTTACTTTCTCGGATGGGCTCGGTAGAGGAAATTATTAAGGACGGGCTGCGCCGCCTAGAGAACTCTCCGCGCTTAGAGCGGGTGGTTGCTTTAGGGCAGGTGGTGGAAATCGCCAATGATCGTTTCGAGATTATGATGGCGGATGCGAACCCGATTCGATCGGCCTGGAGCCGTAAGTTCGAGCAACTTGATTAACCGGTGTTAAATCCTGGGGAAGCGCCTAGTGCTTCCCCAGGATTTAACATTTACATTTACCGGAAGTTTTGGTTTCGTATCGCGTAAATACTGTTCTTTTTGCTTGCCTTTTTATTTCCCTATTCGAGGGTGGTGAGCTAGCTAAACACTAAGATTTTGGCGATTTATCCCATTTCGCATCATAACCGCCAGGAGTGGTCCACACCTCAGTGGGAAGCTCCCCCGGCAGATAAGTATTGTCTTTTGAGCAAAATATCGGATCGGGAATATCTGGATTCTTCATTTGGGCACGGTAATCCCGCAAAGCTCCTACTGCCCATTTACCTAGGAATAGCAGGGCTACCAGATTTACCACCGCCATTAGCGCAGTCGCCCAATCGGCAATAGACCACACCGATTTCAAGGGCAAGACTGCTCCGATTGCGGTAGAGGCAATCACCAACAGTTTCAATGGTAAAGCTGAACGCTCCACACCAACAATGAATTTATAGTTGGTTTCCGCGTAGGTATAGTTACCTAAAATGGTGGAATAGCCAAAGCAAACCATCATCAACATTACAAACACAAACACCACGTTTTGGGTGGTGTTATTAGAGCCTAGAGAAGTAATAATCGATTCCATCGTCAGCACTGCCCCATCATCCTGGCTTTGTCTATCCCAAAACGGTGCCGACATTAAAATAATGAACGCAGTAGAGGTACATACCAACATCGTGTCTACGAATACCCCCAGCGCTTGAATCATGCCTTGGGTGGCGGGGTGGCGCACCGTAGCAATCGCGGCGGCGTTAGGAGCTGAACCCATGCCGGCTTCATTAGTGAATAACCCCCGCTTAGTTCCGGTGGTAATCGCGGCAATAAACGCTCCCCCAGCTCCGGCTACTGCCGGGGGAAGATAAGTATTGCTTTGCCCAAAGGCTCCTAAGAAAATCTCTCGGAAGACAAAGGGAATCCGCTCGTAGTTCAGGATAATAACTAAAATTCCCATACCTACATATAGCAGCGCCATAGCAGGAGCGAGATATTCGGATAGTTTAGCGATTTTCCGTACCCCACCGACCACTAGGGGCAAAGTTAAAAGCACCAGAATTAACGCAGTTGCCCAAACCGGAAAACCTAGATAATCAGAGCTGGCAAGCTGAGAAATAGAATTCGCTTGAATCATTTCGAAACTGAAACCATAAGCAAAAATAAGCAGTACCGCGAATACAATCCCCCAGGCACGAGAGCCGAGACCGCGCTGAATATAGAATGCCGGTCCTCCCCTAAAAGTGCCGTCACCATTGCATACCTTAAACATCTGCGCCAAAGTCGCCTCTATAAAGGCAGTAGCCATTCCGACTAGCGCGACCACCCACATCCAGAAAACAGAGCCGGGACCGCCCGCCACCACCGCGAGAGCTACCCCGGTAATAGAACCGGTACCTACCCGGTCAGCTAGCCCAATCGCAAACGCTTGGAAAGAGGAAACCCCGCCCTCGCTACCGGATCGAGAGCGAGTAACAACTTTCAGCATCTGAGAAAACATGCTCAGCTGCATACCCCTAGTGCAAATAGTGAGCCAGATTCCCACTCCCAGCAAGGTGACCATCAGTAGCCATACCAGTGAGTTTGCGTAGATGGTGTCCAAAACGGCAGAGATAGTTTCATTTACCTTTTCAAAGGTACTTAGAGACTCTTTAGAGGTAAAAATCGGCATAGCGTACTACTCCTTTATCTAGGATGCTGGTCTAGCTGCAAATATCTAATAGCGCCTAAGACAGCGAAACTTCCTTAAATATACTTGCCTAACCCCTTAGCTAATAAATCCATCTACTTTATTAGCTTTAGATGGCTCCTAGGAGTAGTAGATTTACTATCCGGCGTTTCGCCGCGCCCGCGCAGCAGCGAGTTCATCCGGAACTATCAGTTCATCCTTAATGGATTCTACCGGTAAGGCTGCTAAAGTCCCTTCGATTTCCCGCCAGACACGACCTACCGCGATTCCAAATACCCCTTGTCCCCCTTGTACCAGGTCAATTACCTCGTCAGTGGAAGTGCATTCGTAAACGGAAGCCCCATCAGACATTAGGGTAATTGCCGAGAGGGATTCCACCCCTCGTTTAGAAAGCGCATCCACCGCTATCCGGATTTGCTGCAAAGATACCCCGGTATCTAGCAGCCGTTTAACGATTTTTAGCACCAAAATATCGCGGAAAGAATAGAGGCGATGAGAGCCTGAGCCTTTTGCAGAGCGAATTGTGGGTTCCACCAAGCCGGTTCGTGCCCAGTAGTCAAGCTGCCGGTAGGTGATGCCCGCTGCTTTACAGGCAATTGGCCCGCGGTATCCGGTCTCGGTATCGAGATCTGCTAAGGTATCTCCAAATAGCATTCCTTGTGAACGCTGCGGGCGCGGATGCCTATCCATGGGGGAACTCCCTGACGATTGATTAACTACTGTAACTAACGGTATTTTCTTTCCCCTGACCGGTCAAGAACCTTTTTCGGAAAGTCTCAAGCTTTACTTGAGGTTTAGTTAAGTTTTTCTGCCGAAAGCCGTACCATCTGCAAGAATAGTTGAGCTGCTACTTCAGAAAGTTCTTGGGTCTGTGCTAAATGTCGCGCCTTAGCCACTGTACCCCCACGATAACCCACCGGGCTAGACGCCCTCTCTACTAGGTCAAGCAAACGCAGAGCCGTAGTTTTCAAAAATCGCAACTGGCGCGGAGGAATCCCCTCATCAACTAAAAGACTCGCAAGTTTGACAATCTGGTGGCTGCGAGCAGAAAAACGCCCCGAAAGATCGGGGGCTACTAAACCAGCCTGTACGAAACTATCAAGCTCAGCAGTAGAAATCCCGGTTAAATCCAGAAGTTCTCGGGCGGAAAGAGTTCCATCCATGCTGGTAGCAGCAACAAATTTACCCTCGGAAGCAATCAGGCGCGCAACCTTTTGTTCTGGTTCCACCTCATTTAAGGTTCGCCCCGCATCCAGTTGTGCAAGCTGTTCCCGAATCAGACGCAGCGGCAAGAAAGAATCACGCTGACGAGACAGACAGTAGCGAACTCTCTCGATATCGGCAGCAGAATACTTTCGGTAACCGCTGGCGGTTCGGGCTGGGGAAACTATTCCCTGATCTTCTAAGAACCGCAGTTTCGATACCGAAACGGTAGGAAACTCGCCCTTTACCTGCTCAACCACTTTACCGATAGAAAACACCGGTTTAGTGGATACGCCGACCGGCCAAATACCGGTGGTAGGCTCTGGCTCTAAGCGACGCTGGGACGCTGGGGACTGCAACTTTAGGAGTCCCTCCGTGAAGCATAGTAAACCATCCGGTACTTGCCTATCTGTACACTATCGCCGGTCGTTAGCTGAGCAGATTCAACCCGCTCCCGGTTTACGTAGGTACCGTTCAAAGAACCAGCATCCCGTACCGCATAACCGTTACCTTCGCGCACAAAGTTGGCGTGTTTCCGCGAAACGGTCACGTCATCTAGGAAAATATCGCACTTGGGTTTGCGTCCTACCGAGATTTTCTCGGAGTTAAGCAGGAAACGCGCACCTAGGTTCGGCCCGCGTACTACTACCAGCAGGGACGACCCCTCAGGAAGCTCCGCAATTGTTTTACGGGCATCTTCCGACAGAGAACTGTTACCTGGCAGGTCATCATCCCTGATGGCGCCGATAACGGCGGTGGTTATGGGATCTGCCAAGTTGTTTTCGCTCATGGAGTTCTCCTGTTGGAATCGTTCGGGTGGTCAGATTGCCACTTAGACCTTTCAATGTTAGCGCAAAGTTTCATTCACGTCACCGCTTTATCACATCTTGATAACGAAAATTTTGGTGTCAAAAAGCAGGAAGCACCCAGTCGCTGATATAGTTTGCGCCATGAACGAACCCGTATCGCATCTGGTCTTAACCTTGTCCTGTCCTGACCGTCCTGGAATTGTCCATGACGTAACGAAAGTGATTGTCGAGGTAGAGGGCAACATTGTCGATTCTCAACAGTTCGATGATCCCGAAACCGAAAGTTTCTTTATGCGGGTAGAAATCCACACCCGGTGTAGCGTCCAGGAAGTTAGGGAGGCTTTTACCCCCTTGGCGCAGCAGTACTCGATGCGTTGGTCCGTCAATGAGGTCGGCAAGAAGGTTCGCACCATCATTATGGTTTCTAAAGAGGGGCATTGCCTGTCCGACCTGCTATATCGCCGCCGCAATCTGAATCTACCGCTCGAAGTGGTGGCAGTAATCGGTAACCACCCGGATTTGGCGCCTCTCGCCCAGTTCTATGATGCGCCCTTCCTGTGTATCCCGGTGACAAAAGACACTAAAGCAAAGGCAGAGGAAGAACTGCTCGCCCTCATCGATGCGGAAAATGTGGAACTGGTGGTGCTGGCTCGCTATATGCAGATTCTTTCCGATAAGGTTTGCGAGCGCCTGCACGGCCAAGTAATCAATATCCACCACTCTTTCTTGCCTTCTTTCAAGGGAGCACGTCCCTATCACCAGGCGCATCAGCGGGGAGTGAAACTGATTGGGGCAACTGCTCATTTCGTAACCCCCGATTTAGACGAAGGCCCGATTATTGCCCAAGAGGTGATTCCGGTTTCGCACCGGGACTCTACTGCTTCCATGGTGCAAAAGGGGCAGGATGTAGAGCGTAGGGTGTTGGCTCAGGCAGTGACTTGGTATTCCCAGCGGCGAATCCTGCTAAACGGTAACCGCACCGTGGTTTTTGAATAGGGCGTGCCTACAGATAGGGAGTGCCCTGCGTTTTTGCGCACAGATTAGGCTATTTTCGTATAGCTAAACCCATTTGCAGGCAACCGCATTCGAGGACGATTTACCAGAAGAAGAAACCTTGCCTACTTTTGGCACTTCGGGCACCAATAGCTGCGTCTACCTGCTAGAACCTGTTCGCGAATTGTTGTTCCGCAACGCCGACAGGGCTGCCTCGAACGCTGGTAAACCCAAAAACGCCCTTGAGAGGGATCATCAGTAGTACAAATTAATCCCTCTTTTAACCCCCTACGCATTTGGGAACGCAGGTCTTCCCATAGAGCTTGCAATCGTTTGACCGAGACTTTAGCCGCCTGCCGGTTCGGGTTAATCCGGCAACGAAACAGGCATTCGGCGCGGTAAATATTGCCCGGGCCCGCAATAAAGGATTGATCCATTACTACTTCGCCTATCCGGCGAGCAGTTTTGCGGGCACGCTCAATAAAATCCTCATCTGTGCAAGAATCCACCAGCGGATCAGGGCCGAGGCGGGCTAAAATTTTATCTACCCGCTCTTTATCTAGCAGTTCGCACTGGTTAGGACCAGACAAATCGGCTACCGCTCGCGAAAACTCTAGCCGCAGCCGCACATTTTCGCCGGGAGGTAAAGGCTTAAAATCTCCTTTAACTTCCGAATAGGTATCGCCGGGGTGTTCGCCGGGCATCCGGGGCGCTCCGATATGGCCAGGTAGGGTTATCCCCTGCCCTGCCTGAAACTTCCAAGAACCATATAACCCCAGATGGACATGTAAAGTCGCTGGCTGCGGAACCTCAAAATCTAGGAACAGGTGTTTACCCCACGCCCAGGGGCGAGTAATTATTGCGTTATCGAGGGCAGCTGCACCCTCAGAAAAGCGTCCTTGCGGGGAAGATGCGCGCACGATACCGAGTTTCGATAGCTCGGTAAATGCGATGGCTAAACGGTGAATAGAATGTCCCTCTGGCATATTATGATTCTTTCCTGTCAGCTTCCGTTTGCCAAACCGCTTGAATTATTTAGGCTTAAAACATGAGTGAAACTACCCTGGGGAAAACCCCTCTCGTGCAAGACGACCTATACCGCTATATAAATGGAAAATGGCTAGACACTTACGAAATTCCACCTGACCGCGCAGTAGATGGTGCCTTTCGCAACCTGGTTGAAGATTCGCTGCTTAAGTGTCGCAAACTATGTGAACAAGCTGCTTTAGGAACGCTAGCTCGCCTGGAGAACAGCGAAATCAGTCAGGAACGCTGGGACTTTGATAGTGCGCGTATCGGGAAACTGTTTGCTGCCTACCAGGATTTAGATTCCCTTAACGCCCAAGGGACAGAGCCCATCGCCCCCCTATTATCAAAACTCTTAGCAGCTGACAGTCACGATGAACTAGCCAAAATCTTAGGTGAGTTGGAACGAGAGGGAATTGACTCCCCGGTGGCTTTCTTGGTCAGCGTAGATGCCGAGAATCCCTCTCGCTATATTGCACAGTTTTACCAGGGCGGCCTCGGCTTACCCGATGAATCCTATTACCATCAGGATGAACACCAGGAAATTCGGGAAAAATACCGGGAATTTTTGGCTAAAATGGCCTTAGAAAGCAAAGTTTGCCAAAGCGGGGAAGAAACCGACTTTGCGCAGGAAGTGTTCGATTTTGAGACTAAGCTAGCGGCTCATCATTGGGACAGTGTGCGTAGCCGGGACGCGCAAGCTACCAATAACCCCACTACTTTCGAGGAATTTAGCGATAAAAATAGCGGGTTCGCTTACGCTGCTTGGGCGCAGGGGCTTGGTCTTAAACTCGAAAATAAAGCCTCCCCAATTAATCTTTATATGCCTTCCTACCAGGAAGGATTTTCGAGCTTATGGGCCAAAACTGATTTAACAACCCTAAAGCACTACCTGGAAATGAAGATTGTGCTCGCCTTTGCGCCCTATCTAACTGAGACCTTGCAAGAACTGCGTTTTTCATTCTACGGAACTATTCTTTCTGGCACTCCTGAGCGCCCGGAGCTGTGGAAACGCGCTGTTGGTACGGTTGAGAGCGTCCTCGACCAAGCATTAGGGCGCGCCTGGGTGACCTATCATTTCCCGCCCGAACACCGCGCCACAATGGAAAAACTGGTAGATGAACTGCTAAAAGCCTACGCCAGCGCGATTCAAAAACTGGACTGGATGGGGCAAGAAACCCGCGAGCGCGCCCTTGAAAAACTTGAAAAGTTTACTGCGAAAATCGGATACCCCACCGTTTGGCGAGACGATAGTGGTCTTAGCTTCAATGACGGCGATACTTTGGTCGATATGATTCGCGCCGCTAGCGCTTTTGAAACCGATTTTCAGCTCGGGCGAATAATGCAACCGGTTGATAGAGAAGAATGGCATATGAGCCCGCAGACGGTAAACGCCTATTATTCGCCGCTCACTAATGAAATCGTTTTCCCTGCCGCGATATTGCAGCCTCCATTTTTTGACCCGGAGGCTTCGTGGGCTACCAATTTTGGAGGTATTGGCGCGGTAATTGGTCACGAAATCGGTCACGGTTTTGATGATCAAGGCTCTCACTATGACGGGGACGGGAAACTTAATGAATGGTGGACCGAAGCTGACCGGGAGGAATTTACCAAACGGACCAGCGCCCTCATTGCTCAATATGACCGTTACACCCCCACGGAACTTATTGGAGAGGACGTACACGTAAATGGGGCTTTAACCATTGGGGAAAATATCGGTGATTTGGGAGGACTAGCGATAGCTTTTCAGGCTTGGAAGAATGCCCATCCGGACGAGGGTAATCTAGCCCCAGAGTTTTTCTTCTCGTGGGCGCTGGTTTGGCGCACCGCTATCCGCCCGGAAGCTGCCCGCCAACGCCTGGTGATTGATCCACATTCACCTGCCGAATTCCGCTGTAACGGGGTGGTACGTAACTTGGATGCTTTCCACGAGACTTTCCAGACCACGCCCACCGATAAACTCTGGATGGAGCCAGGCGAGCGGGTAAGAATTTGGGAATAGCCACTCATACAATCAACCCGTAAAATCAAGCCATACAATAGTTTCAAAAACAGGAGAGGAAATGCCGGGGAAGAACCTGACAAAAATTGAGGCACAAACACGCCAGAACGTTATCGGGAAAGTGGCTTACACCGTCCAGGTAGAGCTATCGGAAAATGGGGAAACTTTTCCCTCCCGCACCGTGATTGATTTTGAAGCTGAAGCGGGCGCAAGCACTTTCGTGGATTTAATTGCCCCTAAAGTGCGCTCCATCCAGCTAAATGGACAAGATTTGGGGACTGATTGTTATCGCGACAGCCGGATTGAGCTTAGCGACCTGAAGGCGGAAAACCATCTAGAAGTGGTGGCTGACTGCGCTTATATGCATACTGGCGAGGGCGCGCACCGCTTTACCGATCCGGCCGATGGCCTCACCTATGTTTATACCCAGTTCGAGGTACCCGATGCCCGCCGGGTATTCGCCTGTTTTGAACAACCCGACCTGAAAGCTACCTACCAGTTCAATGTGAGCGTACCGGCAAGCTGGACGGTGCTTTCCAATATGGACACTCCCGAACCGGAGTCGTTAAAAGTAGAGCGGGCAGGAGAGGAGAAGAAAAATCTCTTCCGCTTCGCCCCCACCCCCCTACTGTCTAGCTACATTACCGCCCTGGTTGCCGGTCCTTACCATAGCGTGAAATCGGTACTTACCAGTATTGATGGGCGCACTATTCCCTTGGGGGTTTACTGCCGGCAATCGCTAGCTAAATATCTGGACGCGGATTTTGTATTCGAGCAAACCATTGCGGGGTTCCGTTTTTACGAATCCCGCTTTGCTCGCCCCTATCCTTTCAGTAAATATGACCAGATTTTTGTTCCCGAATATAACGCGGGGGCAATGGAAAATGCTGGCTGCATTACTTTTAGAGATGAATACATTTTCCGCACTAAACCTTCTGGGGCGCAGCTAGAGCAGCTTACCAATACGATTTTGCACGAGCTGGCTCATATGTGGTTCGGGGATTTAGTCACTATGAAATGGTGGGATGACCTGTGGCTAAACGAATCATTTGCCGAGTTCATGTCGTACTGGTGCATGGCAGAAGGGACTTCTTTTAGTGACGCTTGGACCGGGTTTACGATGCGCAAAGTCTGGGGGGTTAATTGCGATCAGCTGCCCACTACCCACCCGATTGTGGCTCCTATAACCGATTTGGCGGATGTGGAAGTCAATTTCGATGGCATCACCTATTCCAAAGGCGCTTGCGTGCTGCGCCAATTGGTTGCTTATGTTGGTGAACAGAACTTTTTGGTCGCCCTCCACAACTATTTTGCCCAGCACGAGTATTCCAATGCGACCCTTGCCGATTTCTTGGGTGAGTTAGAAAAAACCAGCGAACGCTCCCTTAAGGATTGGAGTAAAGTCTGGCTACTTCAAGCCGGTATTACACAACTTGAATCTCGCATTGAGCGAGATAAAGACGGTAAAGTTAGCAGTTTTAAAATCCTACAGTCCCTGCCTCAGGAGGGAACCAGTCTACGTCCTCATGCCACTACCGTGGGTGCTTATGATTTTGATGCTAACGGGAAACTATGTCTTGCGCGTCGCGCCGATGTGGATGTTAAAGGTGAGGTAACTGCGGTTCCGGGGCTAGTTGGCACTAAACATGACGTATATGTGCTTAATGACCAGGATTTGGCGTACGCCAAGATTAGGTTCGATAAGGAATCTTGGAATCTACTTCATGCGCATGTTGGTGATTTTGAGGATTCTCTGCCCCGAGCAGTGGTGATGTGTGCCGCCTGGGATATGGTGCGTGATGGGGACTTGTCGGCTTCTAAATATCTTGAAATGGCGCTGGGGGCGCTCAGACACGAAACTAATTCTTCGGTGTTGAACGGGATTTTACGGCATATCCAGGGCGCTTTGATCTACTATGCTGCTGATCCCGCCAGTGCTCATCGTCTGCTGGCTCCGGCGCTTTTGGCTTTGGCAGAGGAAGCAGAGCCGGCCTCGGATCGCCAACGCCAATTGGTGCGGGCATTCTTGCAGGTTGCGGGAGCTAAAGAGGCACCTGAAATTGAGCGTTGGTATGAGGAAGGTAAAGTTTTCGAAGGCGTTAGTGTAGATACGGATTTGCGTTGGGATATGATTTTCGCTTTGGCGGCTAATGGGCAGGTCAGCGCAGACATGATTCGCAAAATGACAGAAAGTGACGACACGATTACCGGCCGGGAGAACGCTTTCTTGGCGCGCGCTGCCCTGCCGGGTCGGGAGAACAAGGCGCAGTGGGCGCAGCGGGTTCTGGAAGACACTTCTTTGACCAATGGGCAGATTGATGCCTTGACTGCCGGGATTGCGCGTTCCCTCTGGCTGCAACCGGCAGATGGTGCCGATATTATCGAGCCTTATTTTGCGGCGCTGGGCGATATTTGGGATCAGCGCACTTTGCATATGGCTGAATCTCTAGTTGGCGGACTGTACCCCTTAGCTCTCCAAAGTCGGGAAGGATTTGACCTGGTAGAGCGGACGGAGCGTTGGATGACAGAGAACCCGGATGCCGATAAAGCGCTGCGCCGCCTGGTACTAGAAGAACTAGATGGGGCGCGGCGTTCGCGCCATGCTCGTACTGGTAAATAAGCTTTTCGCTTAGCGCGGCTGGCTGGTTAGAGCACTTAGCTAAATCCGGTCAGCCGCCGCTAACGAAAATCTCGGGATTTGGTGGGGACTGGCAAATTTAACGGCTCGATTTTATCGGCTAGCAGGGCTAAGGCTCCGTCTTTGCCTTGCAACACTCCCCGCACGATTAGGGCATTTTGACTGAGGGCGAGGCGGCGGTAACGCTGCCAGCAACCAACTTGGCAGATCACGTTTACTATCCCGGTTTCGTCCTCTAAAGATAAAAACACTACTCCTTTGGCAGTGTGGGGGCGCTGGCGGTGAGTAACTATCCCGGCGCACCGGATACGCTTGCCGGCTAAATGCGGGCGCAACTGAGCGGCTGGGAGGATTCCGCGCCGCTTAAGTTCTGGCCTGAGCAGTTTCGTGGGGTATCCCCACAGGCTAATTCCCAAGGCAAAGCTGTCCCATTTTACTTGTTCCCCGGTACTTAAGGGCGTAAAAGATGGGGTTGCCTCGGTGAGGGCGAGCCCCGGCAGTTCCGGCTGGTAAAAGCGTTTTTGCGGGGCAGATAGCAGAGGCGCGCGCCACAGCCCTTCGCGGCGGGTGACTCCCAGGGTAGAAAGCGCGCCCGCGCCAGCCAGCAGCTCTAGGGCGGCAGTGGGCAAAGGTACACGGGAAGTAAAGTCCTCCAGGGTTTTAAAGCGAGCAGCTTCGCGGGCATCTAAAATGCTTTCTATCCATGCCGGACGCATCCCGCAGATCTCTGATAGTCCCAGGTTTAGACAGGTGAGACCCTCTCCAGGAACGGAATCTTTCTGGGAGGTGTTCACGTCTGGGCGTAAGATTTTTATTCCGTGGCGGCGAGCATCGGAGATTAATGATTGCGGGGAATAAAATCCCATAGGCTGGTTGCAAGGATCGCGGCGTAAAAAACTGCGGGATAATAGGCTTTTAGCCAGGCGGAGGCATACACCAGGTAGGCGAAGGAAAAAGCGTGGGACTCTGGGAAACCGAACTCGGCGAAACCGGACATTTGTGCCCAGATTTTTTCTTGTACCGGCGGCGGGATCTGGTTCTTTTCCATGCCTCGAAAAAATTCGGCGCGCAAATCGGCCAGGTGCTCCCCCGGGTTTTTGCGTCCCATCGCCCGGCGGAGGTTATCTGATTGGGAACCATTAAACCCGGCGGCATCTTTAGCTATCCGCATTAGCTGTTCTTGAAAAAGTGGCACCCCCAAGGTGCGTTCCAGGGCGGGTTTTAGCAGCGGATGCAGGTAGGTGACTTTTTCGCGCCTTAAGCGGCGTGCCAGATAAGGGTTTACGGCTTGCCCTTGGATAGGGCCGGGGCGTATCAAAGCAACTTCGACTACCAGGTCATAGAAACATTTTGGTTTTAGCCGCGGCAAGGTAGACATTTGGGCGCGGGACTCTACTTGAAAAACCCCAACCGTGTCGGCTGCCTGTAATAGCTGGTACACGCGCGGGTCTTCCGGAGGTAGGTTATGCAGGCGTCAGGGCTTTCCGGAGGGCGATTTTTCGCCATGAGCCTGCAAAGTTTCAAACGCGGTACGTAGCGCCCCCATCATTCCCAGGGACAGTAAATCGATTTTCACTAACCCGGCTTCGGCGCAGCTGTCTTTATCCCATTGCACCACGGTTCGCCCTGGCATATTTGCCCAGTTAATCGCGGCTACTTCGGTGAGTGGTTTATCGGAAAGCACCATTCCACCACAGTGGATCCCCAGGTGGCGCGGAAGTTTTTGTAGCTGCCCCGCTATTTTTTGTACGTTTTCCGGTAAGGAGTTGCGGTCTAGTCGTGCCCATTTGGCGGCAGTTCTCGCGTCATATCCGAGGACGCGGGCGGCGTCTTTTAGGGCGGCTCGCGGGCGATAAGTAATCACATTAGCCACTTGCGCAGCATTTTCCCGTCCATATTTGGCGTAGACGTGCTGAAGTACTTTTTCGCGTTGGTTAGATTCAATATCCAGGTCAATATCGGGTAGATCTTTACGGTCTGGGGTTAGGAAGCGGTCGAATAGCATTTGGTGGCGTACCGCATCTACCGCGGTGATTCCCAGGCAGTAACAGACTGCGGAGTTGGCGGCGGAGCCGCGTCCTTGCACATAGATACCGGAGGAAAAACAATAATCCACTATCTCTTTTACGATCAGGAAATATCCGGAGAATCCTTTTTGGAAAATCACTTTCAATTCTTGCTGAATTGTCTCTGCGGCTTTTCCTGGCACCGGATCCCCGTAGCGGCTACGCGCTCCCTGCCAGGAAAGCTGCTCCAGGTAGGAGTCGGCGCTATAACCGGGCGGCACCCGGGCTAAAAGGCAGATGCGGCGCGGGAGTAGAAAAATCAAAAATCAGGTCTTTACCTATCTGGGCAGCGTTATCGACTGCGCCCGGAAATTGCCGATGAATCCGAAGCATCTCAGCTTCGCTACGCAACATGGCATGGCAAGCCGGCAAGTCGTCTTGGATTTTATCGAGAGGACGCGCCAGTCGGGTAGCGGTCATAACATCTGCTAGGCGTTGACTGGCAGGGTTAGCACAGCGGGCAGCGCTGGTGGCTACCAGGGGCAACTTGGTTTTGCGCGCCAAGTAAGCTAGTTGCGCCGCTAGGCGCTCTTCCCCATCGAAACCAGCTAAGGCGGCCTCTACCGCTATGTTTTCTGCCCCGAACAGTTCTTTTAGTTGCTCGAGGAAGCGGGTAGCCGCCGCGATTCCAAAGCGGTAAAGCACGCTCCGCAGCGGCCCGGCGCGGGTGCCGGTTAATACTAGCCACTGCCCTTTTGCCCACTGGGCTAGTTTGGCTAGGTTTTGCCGGTCTGCTTCGCGTCTGCCGGCAGCTAGGTGATGGCTACTGATTGCCCCGGTTAAAGCGGAATATCCCTGGCTAGAGCGGCAAATAATTGGCAGATGGGTTTCGTCCTCTAAAGTAAATTCGCACCCCGGCAGGAAGGGCAGTTCGGCTTGGCGGGCAGCGGCGCGCGCCTCCATCAAACCGTAAACTCCGTCATAATCTAGCAGCGCTAGACCAGATAGCCCCAGCTTTTTCGCCCCGCGCACCATTTCGCGCGGCGAACACGCCCCCACTGCAAAGGAATAGGCAGAATGGGCGTGCAACTCGATATAGCCGCTCATTTTTGCCCCTCCCAGGCGTCTAGCCACCAGGAGGATTTGCGGTACACCAGCAGTAAGGATTCTTCTTCGCCGTAAACCCGCAGAAAGATTCGCGGTCCTAGCCGACTGGGAGCATCCTGGCGCCACCACTGTCCATTTATAGGCCAGGGACCTTCGGTTTTTTGCACCTCGATTTTCCGTCCAGCCACCTGCACCCATTTGACCGGGGATTTTAACTGTCCGTCACGTCCGGGCAGGATTTTCCGTCCACGACTATCGATAATTCCGACCGGTTTGGGGTGCATGAACACTATTTCCGGCGCTACCCCACTAAGCGCCCCGACTCTAGGGCGCGGCCGCCTTTGAGCACCTCGCTCTTGCCAAGTTTTTAGTTCAATCACTGACCGCGGGTCATATCCGCTGGTTAAATGAGGTACCCGTACCCCGTTTTTACCTAATAAAGAGCTGGCATTGCGGGCTGCCTGATCTAGTTCTTGGGGAGGATCGGCGTTTCGTCCCCAAAGCGGGGTCATTGCCTGGCGGGCATCCACCACCCGTAAGGGGTGGAGTTCTATCTGGCTAACTACCCCCAGAGCTTCGCTGCTGCTACCTCCGACCGTAACCGTATCTAACTGGTGTTTTATTCGTTCTACTAGATCTTTGCTGCTAACGGTTACCCCCAGGTTCCAGCTGCGACTAAGTACTTTTCCATTTTCGCAGCGACAAGTAAACTGCACCTGGGTGCACACCAGTCCGTTTGCGCGCAAGTGGGCAAACATTTCCACTACTAACGCCCGGGCTGGCAGTAACAGCTGGGTGAGGGAGCTGGCAGGCGGGGTGAAGAATTGGTAGAGACCGGGTGAGGCGGGCGCGGTTTTTACTCTGGCCGCGTCCTCTAGATTTTCCCCGCTAGCTAAGTCGTAACTAAGCGCCCCCAGGGTGCCGAACCGGCGAATCAGCGCCGGACGTCCCAAGGCGGTAAGTTGCCCCAGGCTGGTGATTCCCAGATGGGTTAGGCTGTCCGTCATTTTTGTTAGGTACTGGTCAGAGAAATCAAATCCGCTTATTTTTATCCCCGGACGTAAGAAAAAGCCCAGGCTACTTAGGGGTTGCGCGCCAAGGAAAGGCATTACCCCAGGGTCGGCAATCAGTAGCTGCTCGCGGGCAGCTAGGCACGCCGCTAAAGTGCCGCTAGCAATCCCGATCTGCACTGCGTATCCTATCTGTGCTAAGTCTTCGGTTAATTCTGCGGCCAGGGCGGATTCTACGCGGCGCTGACTGCGACTTAAAGTGGCGGTTATCAGCCCGGGAAACCAACACTTGGGGGAATAAAGCTGCTGGACCGCGGCCTCGATAACCGGTTGGAATGCCAGTTCTGCCTCTGCCGGTGAATAGGGTTTTTCTTTCAGGGAGGGGCAGAGGACGCGCGCTTGCTTTAGCCGCATCTGCTCCCTGATTCCGGCGGCTCTCGCCGGGGCAGTAACCGCCTGCACCCGCCCGCCGCTGCACAGCGCCACTGCTTCATCTAGAGGGAGCTTGGCAACTTGGGCTGGCCAGGCGGGGATGTAGAGGGCTAGTAATCTATCGTTCACCTCGCCCTCCTGGCTTTGTAGGGCTAGTTAGGAGGAGCATATGGGGCAGGCACGCAGATAATAACGCCGGTGGCGGGGTTGCAGAGCACAAAAAATCCATTACGCACTCACCTTTATGACTGAAACTGTCCCAGGGGAACTTTCCGAGTGCCGGGGGTTAGCTGCTAGGGAGATAGCGCCTGCCCAGGCAGGTGCGGACAAGATTACGCAGCCGGAGCGGCGTGCTTTTGCGGTTAGAATCCGTTGTTGCTGCGGACCGTAATCTACCATTCCGATAGCCAGGACTGCCGCGCAGGGTACGAAAAGTTGGGCGCACGCCAGGGCGCTGCCGCCGGTATAGGGAATGCTGATTACCCGCCCTAAGTCCAAGCCGATTTGCCAGGCGCGCTGCCAGCCTAGATTGGGGAAGTCTAGGAATACTGCCCAGCCGCTCTCCCCCATTTTTTCAGCGGCCATCTCTAGCAGCCCCGCCCCGCCCGCTACCTGTTGATAGGCGCTGGCCAGTGGCTTTACCGGGCGAGGACGGTTCGCCAAAACTCGGCGCGCCTTTTCCAGGCGCTGCAACTGAGCCAACTTATCGAACATGTGTTCGATTATAGGAACCCTCCCCCCGATTTGTCACCCCTTTTTCCTGTAGAGCTTTTAGCGCAGAAAACCTGACTTTAAGAGATGCAGATAAGTAGTTCAGCCCCTAAAAGAGATCTGCGTGACTTCCGGTTGCAACTAGGGAAAGCACCAACACGTCGTCTTGCTTGTAATAAATCAGCAACCAGTCTGGTTCAATATGACACTCTCGATGTTTTACCCAGTTACCCGTTAGTGCATGGTCTCGACACTTTTCCGGTAAAGGGGCATCGCTCGCCAGAAGGTCAACGATTCTCTCTAGTTTTCCGAGATCTTTTCCCCGCTTTTTAGCAGCTTTCAGTTGTTTGCGAAACTGCGAGGAGTATTTGATGACATAGCGCGCCATTAGTCGTCCTCGCTAAGAGCGGCAGCAAATGCTTCACGGGCGCTTGCGTAGCCGGGAACGCGAGGGTCTTTGGCAATCTGTTCCGCCTCTAACATGGCGGCAATCGTCTCCCTATTGGGGTTGCCTAGTTGAATCTGGAAAGGAATGGCACGCTCGCGGATAGCTTGCCGCACGAAAACGTTAAACGCGGTAGAAATATTCATTCCCATCTCGCTAAACAGCTGATCCGCCTCTTTTTTCAAGGCTGCATCCATACGAATACTGATATTTGTTGTAGCCATAAAAGACCTCCTTTTACGTGCATAGTATGCTAAACGCACGAATAAATCAATACTTTTCATGACAGAATTAGTATTTACAAATTACAGATAGACCCGGTAGCGTCTTCGCCACAACGACTGCACGCAAGTTCCCAGGGCAGCAGCAACCACGGACATTTTCTGGGGATACTTTCAGGGTAGAAAATCTACCTTTGAGGAGGGGCGGGAGGCTCGAAATCCTCCCGCTTGGCGCGGGTTTTATACCGCTTAGTTCAGATTATTTGTACTGTCGGCGATGAGGCTTTTAACTGTAAGTACCAGATACTCAAACGTCCTGGTTTTGCGCAATATTGCCGGTAAGTGCGAGAGGAAAGGAGTCGGAACGGAATGAAATTCACGCTCACGATTGATCCCACCGTAATCGAAACTATCGTGACGGTAACGGCGCGGGAGGTCGATGCTGAGGTGCAAGCGATTCAAAGGCTCGCTTCCGGTAGCTTGGATAGCTCTTCTTCCCCCGCAGTCGAGCGCCCGCTTCGCCGTCTCATCGGGACAAGCGGCAATGACGCCACGGTGTTGGAAGTGCGCGCGATACTCGCGTTCTTTACCAGAAAGAAAGCGGTGTTTGCCCACACCAGTAAGGGTGATTGGCGGATTAAAGCCCGAATGTACGAACTCGAAGAATCTCTACCTGCAGGCGATTTTGTACGTATTTCACAATCGGAAATTGTCAATATTTCCGCGATCAAGAAACTTGATCTTTCTTTCGCGGGAACGATTAGTGTGCAGCTAAAAGATGGCTCTCGTTATTACGTTTCCCGCCGGCAACTTCCAGCTTTCAAGTCCAAGCTCGGAATCTAACCCCGCAGAAAACCTCTAACTCACACGAAGGATAAAACCCATGGAAACTAAAAAAATAGTTGGTCTCACCCTGGTAGGGGCTTGCATTGGGATCACTATCGGCACCAGTATTGAACTTATTTTTTCTTCTCTTTCCTCCTCTAGCTATTACCCGGGAGTTCCAGAATTCTTAAACAGTTTTGGAAATGAAAACGTGGCAGTATTAATTGAGCGGCTTATTTACGCAGCCTACGGCATAATCAGTAGCTTCGCTGGGCTGCTTTACCGTAACGAAACCCGCCCGCTTATCCTCAATACCGCCCTGCATTTCGGAATCATACTTATCTGTGGGATTGCAGCTGGCAGTTACCTTAAATGGTGGGGCTCTAGCTTCGATATGCTCGGGGTAATCATCACCATAGTGCTTATCTATCTACTGATTTGGCTATTCAATTGGCTAGTGGGTCGCGCTGAAGTAAAAAAGATGAATCAAAAATTGCGGTAAAACCTCCCCCAGGATTCCCGTTTACTCAAATGGGTAAACGGGAAAAGCCAAAGCAGAGAATATGGTTTCAGGCGGTACTAAACTGCGCGGGGCTAGGAGGGGTAATAAACCTTGGAAGAAAACGATTAACGATTCTTATCGGCTACTCGTTTTGTAGCTGCGCTATATATTGAGCCATTTGCTCACGCCGACACTTAATGCGTCTAGTCATTTCTGCCATCAAGTCACGCCAGTTGTCCTTATTGTCCTTATCATCATTAGGCGAATGTGGCAAAAGAATCGGATTACCTTGTTCGTCTATCCAAGGAGAAAGACAAAGCGAATCGCCCTCTTCCCGGTTTTTCTTAAGGAGCTTCCGAAAAGGCGTAGCCACGTCACATCCTCCAGCTGTAAGAGGCTCTTTATAGTGGTAGTACTTCTTTAAAGTTAGATCCCAGTAGTCCTTGGTGGGATTGTATCTCGCTCCGTTAAATCCGTCGGGCACAATAATCAGATTCGCAGGAGTGTAGGCAGATCGGACAAAATTTTGAACTACCTCATCTCCCCAGAACTCTCGGAACTTCTGTTCATCAGATTTCATATCGTCGAGGAGAATCTCTCCATAGGTATTAGGTCCACCAACACCGTCATTTGGTCTTCTTTTTAGGTGATACTTTTTCCGCAATGTATTCAATTCCAATTCCCACTCATCATTGCCCTCAACGAAAAGGATTAACCCATTTCGAAAAGTAGTAGCCACCGAGCACATCCAATCACCTTGAACATAGTGGTCTGGATTTTTACTGAACCTTTTTGCATCTGGGCGTAGGCTAAGACCTGATTTTTCTAGAAACTTTTCCCATATTGTCTGGTAAAAATCTCGAGCGTCTTCAGAAGCTTCAGGATCCTTAACTTTCCTCCCTTTATTATCTTTCAGTACATCAATTTTGTACTCAAGCCACGTGCGGACGCGTTTATCACTTACTTCTTCAGAAAGTTCGGGTTTCAGCAGAAAGCAGTCAAGGTCAAAGAAATCGTTCATAACTCGACTTTAATAGTCGGTATACAAATCCGGAAGATGTTTTCATTAATGCCCCCAGGTAGCCCCCCTTAGAACCGGCAGATAGAATCCTAAAACACGCCCTGCCCGCGTGGTTGGGAAGTTGCCAGAGTAGCTAAGTTTTGTGGTCTTTACAGGTAAAGATTTATCCGAGGGTGTAAAAACGATTGAAGAAGGCTTTCTTACTACCAAGATCAAATTAACTATTGACAACAAAACCGAAACTACCCAGCGGGGCTTAAAGCGTAAGCGCTCACCAAGCGATATCTTATTTATAGACAGCGGCTATGCATCCGTAAAAATCTGCGATAACGCGATGATGCCGCCCCTAAAAAATTCTCGATGAACTAAATTCAACGAAGGAGAAATACCTTGGACACCGATATTTTTTCAGAGCAAGTCGCTCCAAAAGGTGAAGGTATCTCCGCCTCGGATTCCTTAAATGCGGTAGATACCCAGCAAGAAGCAGCCCGTAGCGTTGCCGCTTTTGAAGCGTTGCTGACTGAATATCGCGAAATCGCTGATTCGGAACGCAATAAAGGTAACTTGTTCGAGCAGCTAATTCGTTCGTATCTACTCAATGATTCGCAGATGGGACCACAGTTCGGTGCCGTATATCTGTGGAGGGACTGGCCTGGTGGTGGCTTGGCTGGAAAACCAGATACCGGGATTGATCTGGTGGCGATTGAGACCGAAGATATGCCTGCCGATGGCTCAGAACCGACAGCAAACACCCCGGCGGTGGCGATTCAGTGTAAGTTTTACCGCCAGGGTCACACCATCCAAAAAGGGAATCTCGATTCGTTTCTTTCCGATTCTGGTAAGGAACCGTTTAAGCGTCGCATTTTTGTGGAAACCACTGGCGTGCCTTGGAGTGATAACGCCGAAACAGCTATCGAAGGGCAAAGTAAACCAGTTACTCGAATTGGGCTTACTGATTTACGCAATTCAAATATCGACTGGACTACCTATTCTTTTAACTCCCCTGACGATGCGCCTCAGCGTCGGCAACCTAAAATTTTGCGCGACCATCAGGTAAATGCAATTAATGATGTGTTCGAGGGATTCAAGTCTCACGATAGAGGAACCTTGGTGATGGCCTGCGGTACCGGGAAAACCTTCACCTCGCTAAAAATCGCTGAACAGCTTACCGACAATCTTGGCGGAAATGCTCGCATCATGTTTATGGTTCCTTCTTTGTCTCTAATGAGTCAGACTCTCAGCGAATGGGCATCTGAAGTGCAGGTTCCTTTTTCCGCTTGGAGTGTTTGCTCGGACACCAAAGTTAACCGCAAACGTAGGAAACACGAAGACCTGGTGGATATCGCCACCGTTGATTTGAAAACTCCCCCCACTACCGATGCCAAGAAACTTGCAGATTCTCTCTTAAAACACCAAGATAATGAAGGACTGCAAGTAGTGTTCTGTACCTATCAATCGATTGATATCGTGCATCAGGCGCAAGAACTCGCGGGAAAGCAATGGCGTGACTTCGATCTGATTATTTGCGATGAAGCACATAGGACCACAGGCGTTACTCTTGCGGGTGAGGACGAGTCTGCTTTTACCCGGGTACACGACAATACTTATTTACGCGCGGAAAAACGGCTTTACATGACTGCTACTCCACGTATTTTCCAGCCTCGAGTCAAGAACGTAGCGAAGGAAAAGGATGCGATTCTTGCTTCGATGGATGATGATTCTCTTTACGGCAAGGTGTTTCACCGACTCGGATTCGGCCAAGCTGTAAGTTTGGGATTGCTCACTGATTATAAAGTGGTGGTACTGGCAATACCGGAAGATCAGATTACCCAGTTTTTCCAACAGGATCTCCCTGAGGGAGAACTAACGATTCCCGAAGCCGCGAAACTTGTGGGATGTTGGAATGCCCTTGCCAAACGTAAAAATGACCTATTTGATGTGCAGTATGGCGAAGATAAATCACCGATGCGCCGAGCCGTGGCTTTTGCCAAAGATATCAAGACCTCGAAACAGGTAACTGCTGAGTTCCCAGAGTTAGTACGCTCTCACCTACAAGACCTCAGTAACACCGATGAGAGCGATAACCTCGAAGTACAGTGTAAGCATGTGGATGGTTCCATGAACGCTATTGAGCGCGGCGAAGCACTCGATTGGTTAAAGTCAGAAACCTCGGATGATCACCCAGTTTGTCGCATTCTTACCAATGCTCGCTGTCTTTCTGAGGGAGTAGATGTACCTACCCTGGATGCGGTACTTTTCCTCAATCCTCGTAGGTCGCAGGTGGATGTAATCCAAGCAGTTGGCAGGGTTATGCGCAAAGCCGAGGGCAAAGAGTTTGGCTATATTATTTTGCCGGTTGCAGTACCGATTGGCACTGAACCGGAAAAGGCAATGGATGACAATAAGCGTTTTGCGGTTGTCTGGCAGGTACTACAAGCTATTCGTGCTCATGACGAACGCTTTGATTCCACGATAAACGCCATCGAGTACAACGAAAATCCTCCCGAAAACATCATGGTGGAGGTAGTAAATCTCGCTAGATCAAAAGAGCACGGCTCCGGTTCTCCTACCGACATCGAAGGAACTGAAGTTGGCGCTGATGGCGGGATCCCTGCGGATAACGCAGTCAGCGGAGTTCAAGCCATGCTAAACATTCCGAGTTCCGAATGGAGAGATGCGGTTTATTCCAAAATCGTGAAGAAAGTTGGTAACCGGCTTTACTGGGATGACTGGAGCCAGGACATAGCCGATATTGCCAGCCGCTATATTAACCTGATTGATCATCTTCTGGAAGATCCGCTAAATCAAGATTACTTCGCTAAGTTCGTGGAATCTCTGCAAACTACTTTGAATCCGGCTATTGACAACGCAGAGGCGGTGGAGATGCTGGCACAGCATCTGATTACTAAGCCGCTATTTGACGCCATGTTCCCAAATCAGGACTTCACCGCCCAAAACCCGGTTAGCCAGGCAATGCAAGCTATTTTGGATCGCCTAGCTACCAATCAGGTTTTCGAAAAGGAGCGGAAACCGCTGGCAAAATTCTATGCCACTATGGCCGAGAAGATTACTAGCATCGATAATCTTGCTGGCAAGCAAGAAATCATGCGCACTCTTTACGATCGGTTCTTTTCAAAGGCGTTCCCTGCGATTAAAGATCGCCTCGGGATAGTGTTTACCCCGGTGCCGGTGGTGGATTACATCCTAAAATCGGCGGAGTACGCCATGAAAAAACACTTTGGCAAGAGCCTGGGTGATAGCGGAGTATCGATTATTGATCCCTTCTTGGGAACCGGAACCTTTGTGAGCCGCCTGCTGCAATCCGAGATTATTCCTCCAGAACAGCTCGAGCATAAATATCTACACGAAATTTTTGCTAATGAAATCGTACTGCTCAGCTACTATATTGCCAGTATCAATATCGAGCAGGTTTATCACCAGATACAAGCAGATCGCGGACAAAACCAAGGGTACCTGGAATTCCCGGGCATAACTTTGACCGACACCTTCCAACTACGCGAGGGCGAAGGACAGCTTGCTGGTATTGGTGATTTTCAGGCCAATCTGGAGCGCGTGAAGCGACAGCGAGAAGCTCCCATCCGGGTGGTGGTAATGAATCCGCCCTACTCTGCTGGGCAAAAGAGTGCGAACGATAATAATCAGAATTTGAAGTATCCCCAACTGGATGGGCGGATAGAAGAATCTTATGCGGCGCTCTCTAGCGCCACGAATAAAAACAGCCTCTATGATTCCTACTTCCGGGCGCTGCGCTGGGCAAGTGACCGGATTGGAGAAGAAGGAATTATCGCTTTCGTATCCAATAGTTCCTTTATTGACGGTAATACCGCCGATGGGGTTCGGCTCAGTTGGGCGCAAGAATTTAGCGATATTTATATCTACAATTTGAAAGGTAACCAGCGCACTCAAGGAGAACGCTCCCGACAAGAAGGAGGCAAGATCTTTGGTAGCGGCTCGCGCACCGGGGTGGCGATTACCCTCCTGGTTAAGAAGAAAAATGATCTTTCGCGCCCCTGCCGTATTCATTACGCCGAGGTGGATGATTATCTGGCGCGACAGGAAAAATTAGACCTGCTAACGCGGGAAACCTCTATAGCCGAAACTGAATTTGAGCAAATTATCCCCAACGCCCACGGAGACTGGATTAATCAACGCGACGAAAAGTACCTAGAGTTCCAGGAAATCGGTGACAGACGCACCAAAGGTAAAGACAATACGCACGCCATTTTCCAGAATTATTCCCGCGGACTCGCCACTACTCGGGATGCCTGGTGCTACAACTTCTCACGCCAAGCGGTGGAATCAAATATGCAACGAATGATTGATAACTACAACCACGAGGTGTCTTCCGGCAATAATCGTTCTCAGGTAAATGAAGATCAAACCTGGGTTTCCTGGGGCGGAGAGCTTGACAAAGGACTGGAAAGAGGAATACAGCTGGCGCTCCGGAAAAATTGTTTACAACAATCGATTTATCGACCTTTTACAAAGCAAAGCGTTTATTTTGAACGAGTTATTAATGAGCGTGTCTATCAAATGCCACAAATTTTCCCGACCCCGAAGCAGCCGAATCTAGGAATATCCATAGACAGCGATGCGGTAAAAGAGGGAGTAGGTTTCTTAGTTGCGCACCTACCTGATTTGCATTTAGTCGGTACTAGTCAAGTATTCCCCCTCTATACCTGGTACAAAGCAGACAAGACTGAGAACAATCATTCACTATTTGCGTCTACCGCTAACTGGGAAGATTTTGATACACCTGAGGAGTTCTCTGGGAGATTTGATTTCAATAAGCCCATCAGCTCGCAGGTACCGACAGAAATTGACGGCTACTGCCGCCGGGATAACATTACCGATGCCACGCTTAGCTCCTATCGCTATCATTATCAGGAAGAGGCAATCAGCAAAGAAGATATTTTCTTTTATATCTATGCCCTGCTGCACCACCCGCAGTTCCGGGAACGTTATGAAGCTGATTTAAAGAAGATGCTACCCCGAATTCCGAAGGTTCAGGATTTTTGGAGCTACGCAAATATTGGGCGGGAACTAGCGGAACTACACGTGAACTATGAAGAAGTAGCTCCCTATCCAGGAGTTACCGCAAAAACCAGTCTGATTGCACCCCCTGATGAGTGGCAGAAGTATCACCTAAAACAACTTGCCTGGGGGAAAAAGCCCGGTAAACGTTCCAAAGATTACACTACCTTGGTGTATAACGAGTATCTGACCTTCACGGGGATTCCTGAACAAGCTAATGAATACAAGATTGGTGGACGCAGTCCCCTAGAGTGGGTGGTGGATCGCTATCGCATCAAGACTGACACCAAGAGCGGCATTGTCAATGACCCCAATGATTATTGTCATGAAGTAAACGATCCTGCTTATATCGCTAAACTAATCCCGGCATTAGTCACAGTATCGATGCGCACCCTCGAGCTAACGCGCGCACTCCCCGAATTCATTATCGATGAAGAACAGGAATAACAGTGAGCAAGGATCGGCTAACTCGGCGGTACCCGGCAAGCTTGTAATGAACGGAGATGCTAGTTCTAGAGCTGAAAGCTAGTAGATAGTAGATATGAGTGCAGAATCCCAAAATGATAGCTTCGATAAACTTTTGGGGAACGTTGGTCAAACGATCCGTGCCACAGCTATGTGTTCACTTACTCCGGCGGTTAAAGCTTTAAGTGAACAGATCTCAACGATGGAACCCCTTAAAAGATTATTAGTTCCTGCTTTAAGCTCAATAGATTCTCTTAAGGCTCAAGCAAATAATCTAGCTTTTAAAATATCCATTCCGCAGTTTAAAATTCAGACTTTGGATATCTTTACTGCAGATCAGCAGCATTTTAATAAATTATTTAAGCCTCTATTAAAAGACCTGCAACGGACACTAGATCATGTTGATAAGATCCGCAGAACCTGGCTCCCCAATAACCTAGTGGATGCTCTTGACGAGCTAACAATAAATGAACTGGCACAATTTGCCAATGATGAAGTAATCGGGGTTTATGGCGCGCCACGAGCATCGATATTAGTAAGGCTAGTTAGGTCAAATACCACTGCAGAACGACGCATACTTTTCAACAGGTATTACGAGCAAATAGTTGATGACTGCGAAAAAGTAATTAGTAGCGAGAATGTTAAAAGTAGAGTACCAGAATCTGAGTTTGTGTTAGAAGCGATAAAGTCTATCCGAGCTGAACTCCCGCAGCCAGCACAGGCTTTACTTACCGTGACTCTTGATTCGTTGATTATCAAGCTCATACCCGATAAACCTTCCAGGAAAAAAATAACTATTCACACACCCGAAGCTGATGCACCACTAAATGCGGAGACAGAAAGTCTTAGACAACTATTAACTTGGCTACCAGTGTGGAACGCTCATAAAACTTTCCGTCCATGGACCGCTGACAAACCTCCTCGCGAATTTAATCGCCACGCATCGGTACATTACGCAAGAAATAGGCAATACAGCAAACGTAACTGCATACAAGCGCTACTACTAACGACTGGGGTAATAAGATACGCTGCAAGCAGCTCCCAAAATAAATGGGGTGTTATCGCACCCTCCTCAACGCCCGTAAAAACTTAAAATCTGCAAGTAGCTCCGCTTAGAAGATTGGGGAATATTCGTATTTTTCCCGCTCACCTTAATCTTCGGGCGTAGCTAATACTACTTCCCCGCCCTCGGCCTGTATCTTATTTACCCAGTTGTTAATGCGTTCAGAAATAAAACGGGAAAACAACATTCCCCGCACCTATGCTTTAACACCCCAATCATCTAAACCCGGAATCTGGGAAAGTAAATTAGGATTATTGCCAACGCGCATTAACAGGTGATTTACGATTAGGAGGAAGCAATGAATGATGCTAGCCAAAAAGAAGATTCCGAGAATCGGTTTCCGGACTGTATCGTTCCACCAGACCCCACGAGAACCAAAGTAAAGTTCAATGTACATCCGAATGACCCATCATTGCCAGCCTGGGATCTCCTGCTTGATGACTCTGATAGATGGTTAGAGATGAATGAGTGGCGCTCGAAAAGAGGTAGCAACCACGACTTAGATAAAGCCGATTACCTAATCACATTCGCGCAATATTATCCGTACGGTTCGAACTACTACATCTTTGGAGGAATGTATCAAGTAACTAAAATACAACCTGAAATTAGCGAGGGGCGTGGCTACCGCCTTGAGCTAATGGATAAGTGTTTGGAATGCCGTAAGCGGCTCATCATTAAACTGGAAAAATCAATCAGGCATACTACATATACCCAGTGGTATGGAACTCTGCAAACTAGCAGCCTGAACCCTGTGGTTTATGAGCTTGCCCCAGCTACTAAACTCGGTGCTTTCCCGGGTTATGACCAAGTTTCACTTAAACACAAAGATTAAGAACAATCATCGAGAATGGGGAAGCAAACTGGAAGCAAGCGCTTTCAAACGTCAAGGCTGTCTACGTCATTACTGACCGCCATACCGGAAAGCTCTACATTGGTTCCGCCTCCGGAAAAAACACAGGGCTGTGGCAACGCTGAGCTGCATATGCTGACCTAAATAACCTCACCGGCGGAAATCAAAAACTTAAGCAGCTTAAAGCTGAAAAAGGCAGCCAGTACATTATTGATAATTTCCAGTATTCGATCCTGGAAATTTTCGACACAAAAACAAAAGTCGAAGACATTATAAGTCGCGAGTCATATTGGAGACGGGTGCTTGCTACCCGAGAACATGGGCTGAATGATAACTAGCGAAAATATCACTGTATGCCACTGCTATCTCAGTGGGGTCAAACCTATGGCTTTGAAATCCCATCCATCTACGCTGCCACGCAAATCATTGGCAAGCCTCCATACCGACCGGTGTAAATCAGCGCGTTGATCTGATGCCGCCACTAGCACCCCTAGGTAAAGAAGTAGGTAATAGCTTACCGAGGCTGACATCCGTCAAGCCCCCGCCGCGCGCCCAAGAATAAAACAGCGCCTGTAAGTTAGCGGCAACCGCCCAGGCGTCCTCATCCAGTTCCAAAGTTTCCGTGTCCAGGGCGTGAACCACAAAGAACAATAAACATATGCGTATCACGCCTATATTACGCATATAACCATTGATTTTTAACCCCAATATTTCTAGGATTTATGTAAGAACAGGAGGAGTAACGATGGCTAAAGTTAGTACCAACATCAATTTGGACGCGGATCTCAAACGCTCCGCGCAGCTCTTGCTTAAAGACCTGGGTATGGATTTAACCACTGCGGTCACCATATTCTTGCGGCAAACCGTACGAGATCAGGCAATCCCGTTTCAAATATCGCGTGATATCCCCAATGCCCAGACCCTATCTGCCTTGCAAGAATACGAGGAAATGAAGGAACACCCCGAAAAGTACCCACGCTATACTAGCTTCGAAGAAGCAATGAAAGACGTTTTTGCATGAGGCTAAACATTGTTCTTTCCAACCGTTTCAAAAAGGACTTGAAATTTGCGAAAAAACGCGGTTTGGATCTGGAACTACTGAACTCCGTTATCAAGCGTCTAGCCCAAAGAAAACCTCTCGCCCCTAAACATCGAGATCACGACCTCGGAGGTAATTTCCGAGGCTTTCGCGAATGCCATATAAAACCAGATTGGCTATTGGTCTATCGCATAGACGGCGATGACCTCATATTGTTCTTAAACCGAACTGGCTCACACGCGGATCTCTTCGGGATGTAACCCCAACCGGCAAGCCCTGTCACCGACACCCTATCGCTTATTTTTCTTGCCACGGGTCTTTTTATTCTTTTCCCGATTCCCAATTATCACAAAACAAGCAAAGCCTAAAACCCAGATCGGAAGGGTAAACAGCATATTCCGCAGATAGTTAGCAGTAAAAAGCAAAAAGAAGTCCAAAATAGCCGAGAGCGCGACCAGGATAATCCCCGCCCAAACCAAAAAATCATCAATAGTGTTCTTACGCTTAGACATGCTCTTGACCTTACCGCATCTCACCTGCACTCTCGGAAATAATACTGAGTGTCTATATTCGAGTAGTAAGGCTCGGAACGTTACAGAATATAGCGGCCCTGTTCCCTAAGCTGGGCAAGAATATCTGCTCTTTCCTGCGAAGAAACTAGCCTTTTCTTTTCTAACAGCTCCAGAAGTATCCTCGTCCCGAAAGCGCCTTTTACCACTTCCTGTTCCTGCGCAATTACAACCGCATCCTCATCGTCGCTTACGAACAAAACATTGTCACTACAGGTGTAACGACAGACAATAATCGCTAGGGTTTCTGCTTCTCCTAGATTGTCCGTATTACCGTCATGCCCAGGGGTGTCGAAATAACTTTTAAATACCTGAGTTTGAGCGAGCTCACTGGGATTGGGCATATCAACAGTAAAGAAGACCTCCTGCACCTGCGATAATAAATCTTGCTGATTACGCAAAAGATACTGGACTTCTCGCATTACCGTAGGCGCTAAGCGAAGCTTATCTCCAAAAAGCTGCTTTATACGAGGGAGTAGATCCACCAAAGCTAAAGAATAAACAGTACAGGCATCATGGAAAAATAGCGCAGCCAAGATTTATTGCTCCAGCAGTTCAAGAACCTCGTCTGCCGACAGCAACTCGGGCGTCTGCCGGACAGATTCCTCCTCAGTTGTGGCTGTATTTTTCACCCCAAGAGCCCACTCATAGGTCCCAGCTGGTGCTTTCCCACTATTTACTTGTTCGTAGAGCTTAGCAAGCAGATACGCAGGAAATCTTTGCGCACCCGATAAACTGGCACGCCGTTGCACATCAGTCCAGGTAAGCCCGATTTCTTTTAGATGTTTACCCAGGAATTTTTGGGTAACTACTGTTTTGTCGTCCTCGAAAAGAAAATCTGGGGTAGGTAAGTCAAACTTATTGAGCCGATTCACCAAAGCCGCAACTGATACCCCCCAATCCCACAAAAACTTAGCGAACCTTGCTGGTTCAGCTTTGTCCTCTACCAGCCTTTCAACCTGTACTTTTGGCATCAATAAGTCGGCAGCAAAACGATTAGCGCCCCGTTCCTGCTCTGATATTTCGTCGTCCCACTTAATCGTAGTGTCGTTAGCTATATGCCCGATTTCGTGGGCAATCGCAAATACTTGCCGAAACCAGTTATCGGTTCTGGGAACCACAATGACCGGGCGAGAAGCTAAAGATAAACAGGTACCGCCTGCTTTGAGTCCAATCTGCACCACGTCGATCTCAAGGCACTTTTCAACTTGGGAAGAAAAGTCAATCTCAATTCTCCCCCCAAGCAGCCCCAAGACTTGCGCCGGGGTCTTTCCTTCCAAAATGCTCATCCATATGCCTGCTTATAGACCAAGGCGATAGAACGGAAAACATCCAGATCTTCCTGGTTATGCCGGTATTCTTTGGTCTCCCCATCCCAATCGTGGCGGGCAGCAACATCTTTCGGCACCCAATAAGGGTCAGAGCCGGTAATTAACCAATCCAGAGAAACGTCCAAAATAGTCGCAATTTCGGCAATCTCGCCAGCACTAACTTTGCGGCTACCGCTAATCACCCGGCTAAGTCGCGCCTGATCCCAATCCAGTCTCTCCGCCAACGCCTTTTGACTAAGACCGCTATCCTTGCAAGCACTTCCAATCCGCTCTCCAATGGTTTCCATCTCTAACACCTCCGTTCCATACCCCCAGCATAAACGAGAATCAGCGAATATAGAAGACAAATTTGTGAAAATCACAATTTAAATGGAAAAATTTCCCAGACCGCCCAGAGGGACGACTAAACGCCCTTGCCACTGGCGGTTTGCAAAGCCCGGACACCCCCCGCGGCGGGCGGGGGGGGGGGGGGGGGGGGTAGGGGAGGGGGGTGGGGGGGTGTGGTATGTAGTGGTTGGTGGGGGTGAGTGTGGGGGGGGGGGGGGGGGGGGGG
>NZ_RPZY01000061.1:0-52410 GCF_008661855.1 Varibaculum sp. | reverse complement strand
CCCCTCTCCAGTCTCCGCAGCCTCCACACCCTTACAGCGGCGCACAACCGGCGCAGCCTTGGCAAGAATCGCAGCCTCCACTACCTCCACGACCTCCGCAGATTGCCCAGGATAATCAATCTTTGCAGCCACCTTCCCCGCCTCAGCCCCTAGCTAAGGCAGACTCCGCTCACACCCCCCCTACCTCTTATCCTTCACGCCCAACTCCGTTTCACTCTACCCAGGAAAAAGTCACCGAAAACAGCCTACCGGCTATGCCTAAGCCCAATTCCGACAGAGTAATTAATTCCCTAGACGATTATCTGTTACTTGCTCCCCGGCTCGCACAAGCTGCATTAATTGGACTTGGGGTTGCCCTTCTGGCTCTATTTGTTCGATATCTCGAAAACAACGTGTTCTATTTTGTTTTAGTTGTCCCCGGGATAAAAATTCCTTGGAGCACTGTCTTTATAGCTCTCGGTCTCTTGTGGATACCAATACCGTTTATTCTACCTTTTATTGCAGACCCACTTGATCGCTGGTTGGAAAAGGACGAAAATAACGATGACTCCGACAAAGATAATAGTGACGATGACGCCAGCTCAAAATCATTTGCTGAGATATTTAGAGGGATAATTGAGGAAAAGAAAGCAGAAAAATCTAAATCCCAAATAAAATGGAATGGCTTTCCAAATAATAAGAATTACCCCGACGGTTTTTAAACCATAAATCAGCTCTGTAGGGAACGGAACATTCCACAGATACGTCCATGCCACTGATGTGCCGAGGTATCGGTTAAAGAAGCAATTTGATCAACTATAGCTCGCTGACGCTGATTATCATTTTCTGCTCTGCGCCAAAGCGTCAAATACGGTTCCTCTAAAAGCTCTGGACGCTCCCAGAGCGCATCCGAAAGCTCGAAAACCAGGGTACGCTGCTGTAAATGAATCGGGTCTTTTTCGCGAGGCTGCATCACAAAAGCTGCTGCCATCCCCTTTAACACCTTAATTTCCGCCAAAGTGTCTGGCGGAATTACCAGGTCAGCATCATAACGATGTAACGGAGACGAACCAGCCGCCTCTAAAGTAGCGCTCGCCACCGCCTGGCAAAAACGCCCAATCAACTGACTGGTCATATCTTTAAGCTGAGCCATATCCTGATAAGAACCATTAAAACTATTAAGCCAGGACGGATGGGAAGTAATTCGCTCCCATGCGAGGGGAAGCAGCTCTACCTGCCCCGCCCCATACCAGTCAATACAGGATTGAAACACCTGTTCACGCACCTGAGACTGCTCAAAAGAAGCCGGATCTAGCTCCCCGGTTTGAATCGCGTCCTCTACATCGTGAACCGAATAGGCAATATCATCAGAAATATCCATGATTTGGGCTTCCAAACACCTCTGATGGGGCGGAGAAAAAGTACGCATCCAGGTGAAAACTTCCGCGTCCTCGTCATAACAATTATATTTGCGGGTCGAATAATCCGAATCCGCCCCCTGCCCTTTGAGCCAAGGATATTTACAGACCGCATCCAAAGTGGCGCGGGTCAAGTTCAACCCCAGATAGCGACCATCGTCTCCCAATATTTTTGGTTCTAAGCGGGTAAGCAGCCGAAAAGTCTGGGCATTGCCTTCAAATCCCCCAATACTCGCAGCCACCTGATTTAATGCGCGCTCACCATTATGCCCAAAAGGAGGATGCCCCAGGTCATGAGCTTGACAAGCAGCATCCACAATATCGGGATCACACCCCAGTTCCAGTCCCAAAGACCTCCCCACCTGGGAGACTTCGATAGAGTGTGTCAGGCGTGTCCTCACAAAAGAATCCGTAGATGGCCCTACTACCTGCGTCTTTGCCCCTAAACGGCGCAACGCCGACGAATACATAATCCGTGCCCGGTCGCGAGCATAGTCGGTACGCTCCGAGGACTTGGGAGGCTCAGCTTTGAAACGTTCGCGGTCACGGGGAGAATAGGGCGCACTTTTCACATTTCCCAGTCTAAACTGCCCGCTAAGCATTTTCGATCAATAACCACCCGCATCAAGAGAAGTATCGAGTTTAGCCGCCTGCAATACTCGCTCTGCTTGCTCATCAACCTCCCGTGATTGTAGCCAGCCCTCCGGCAGATGAGTCTTGCGGGCATGACCGGCGCGCCCTCGTTTACCCAAAGCCGAGGGCGGGTATGGCAAATCCCTATCTAAACTAGAAAACAATTGTTCTAACTCTTTTAAGGAGGACGTGCTGCTAAGTTTTACCCGGTACTCTCCCCCCAATGGGAAACCCCGAAAATACCATCCTAAATGCTTACGCATATCACGCAGAGCACGTTCTTCACTGCCCATCCAGGAAACCAGCAACTGAGCATGATTAAAAGCCAGGTCACAAACCTGCCCTAAACTAGGTTCAGCCTGACGATCTACCCCATGTAAAGCACAGGTTAAGTCATAGAACAGCCACGGACGTCCCTGGCAACCGCGACCAACTTGCACCCCGGCACAACCAGTTTGCTCCAACATCTTTTGGGCGTCTTGACCCGAGAAAATATCCCCATTACCCCATACTGGAATATCAAGCAGTGACACTAGGGTTTTTATCGCCGCCCAGTTAGCGCTGCCAGAATAGTATTGATTAGCGGTACGTCCATGTAAGAAAACCGCGCTACACCCCTCTTCGGCAGCAATCTGAGCCACATCTAAATAGGTCAAATGGTTATCATCAATCCCAACACGAATCTTACAGGTCACCGGCACGGGAAAACTTTTAGCAGCCTTATCTGCTCCCCGCTTGGCTCCGGCGATAACTGCGGCAACAATCTGACGGAAACGGTCAAGTTTCCAAGGCAAAGCTGCTCCCCCGCCTTTGCGAGTCACTTTCGGTACCGGACAGCCAAAATTGATATCTAGATGATCTGCTAGTCCCTGTTCAACCAGAATCTGCGCAGCCGAGCCCATCGCGCACGGATCAACGCCATGCAGCTGCACCGAGCGCAGCTGTTCTTCCATATCAGGTTTCAGCAAGCTAAGGGTGACAGGATTTTGTTCTACCAGTGCCCGGGCAGTAATCATTTCACAAACATAAATCCCATAGGGGGCTGTAGTGTCAGATTTAATCCCGCAATCAGCCAAGGCCCTTTGAGCTTGCTGACGACAAATCCGCCGGAATGGCGCGTTAGTTACCCCCGCCATCGGGGCTAAAGCCAGCGCAGTTCCAATCGTAATTTGCCCTAATTTAGTGGACATTACCATCTCCCAGGTCACGAGAGCTAGATTCACTATTTCCGTAGGTATGAAGCACTGAAACGCTAGCTGACGCTAGTTTATTAGCCGAGGTAGTTAGGTTTTCCGATACTGATGCAATCGATTTTGAATCGAAATTGTCCACTTCCGACTTGAGGGAGGAAACCTCCCCGTTATCGCTCGCGGAGCGCGCTGCCAAATCTTCACTACCCTTATCTGCCGATAGGTTCTTTGCAGAAGAATTAGAAACCAATTTGACCAGGAATGTCCCCACCAAAGTAGTGGCTGGAATTGCCAAAACCAGTCCGACAGAGGCAACCAGAGTTCTAACTATTTCTTCGGAAATTTGGGACACCGTAAGCAGCTCCAAAAACGGACGCTGCGAGAGCATCGCTAAAATCAAGGTGGGAAGCGCTGTCCCCACGTAGGCGAAAGCCAAAGTATAAACCGTGGAAGCAATATGGTCGCGCCCTATCCGCATCGCCCGAGAAAACAGTTTCCGCCGGTTCATCAAGGGATCAGCTTCATCTAGCTCCCACACCGCCGAGGCCTGGGTAATAGTCACATCATTTAGAGCCCCAAGACCCGCGATTACAACTCCACACATAAACAGGGAGGGAAGCGACAATACCGGCAGTTGCGTACCCAAAATCAAGGCGTCCTCGTCGCTTGCCCCGCTAATACCTACCGCCCGCGTACCGATATAGGCAAGCAGAACCGTTATTAACAGCCCCAAAAGGGTGCCTATTAGGGCAGTCGTGGTGCGAATAGTAACCCCGTGTGCCAGATACACCGAAAGAAACATTATTGCCCCCACACCTGCCAAAGTAACTAGCATTGGGGGCTGACCTGCCATTAAAGCCGGCAGAATAAAGAACACAATCACCAAGGAGGACGCCAACAGCCCCAGGAGCGCCAAAAAACCGCGCCTACCTGCTACTGCCAGCACCACCACCACATAAAGCGCGGCCAATATCAATAGGGCGTTGCCTCGTTTAATATCGGTGAATAGGAACGGAGTACCCGTAGAAGCCGCATCGACATCGTAAAGCATCCAAACCGCAGTTCCTACCCGAATCGCAGATTTAGATTCTTCGGGAATCCTGACTGGAACTATTTTGTTTTTCCACTGTCCTTCCAGGACTTTTACGCACACTAAAGGTTGAGTCTCCTGGATACCGCCGGTAGGGTCAGCAGAGCTCTGCGGGAACTTAAGTCCACTAATCAAACATTTGTTACCGTCTAGACCAGTCACCTCACCGCTTAAACGATTAGCCCCTTGCTGCGCCCACTGTTGCACAGAATCCCCTAAAGGATTAGGGGTATATAGAGCTACAATCCCGCCAATAATTGCCAGTAAAATCGGTACTATCAGCGCACCTAGCAGCAAGCGGGCACGTCGAAGTACCCTATCATCTCGCCTAAGGCGCTTTGAATGAGTGGAATGGAGATGCAAAGGCACCCTGCCTTAACAGCCGAGCAGACGGGAAGCTAGATAAGTAGTTAGCTCCTCAATTTTTACCCGTTCCTGTTCCATCGAGTCCCGATCGCGCACAGTAACACATTGATCATCTAGGGACTGGAAATCGTAAGTGACGCAGAAAGGCGTGCCAATTTCATCTTGACGGCGATAGCGTCTACCAACCTGTCCTGCCTGGTCATAGTCGATATTCCAATTAGCGCGCAGTTCCTGTGCCAGCTCTTGAGCCGGACCGGTGAGTTCATCCTTACGTGAAAGGGGCAAAACTGCCACTTTTACCGGGGCGAGGCGTCGATCCAGACGTAACACCGTGCGTTTGTCTACTCCCCCTTTAGCGTTGGGAGCCTCGTCCTCACAGTAGGCTTCCACCATAAACGCCATCAGAGAGCGGGTTAGACCGGCAGAGGGTTCAATCACATAGGGAGTCCAACGCTTACCTTTGTCTTGATCAAAATAATCTAGATTCTTCCCGGAAGCTTCTTGATGTACTCCCAGGTCATAGTCAGTACGGTTGGCAATTCCCTCTAGTTCGCCCCATTTTGAGCCTTGGAAACCGAAAGCATATTCAATATCTACAGTCCGTTTAGAATAATGCGAGAGTTTTTCTTTCGGATGCTCATATAGACGCAGGTTATCATCACTGATTCCCAGGCTGCGATACCAATCTAGGCGCTCATCAATCCAGTATTGATGCCACTGTTCATCAGAACCAGCTTCACAGAAGAATTCTAATTCCATCTGTTCAAATTCGCGGGTGCGGAAAATAAAGTTACCGGGGGTGATTTCGTTGCGGAAAGATTTTCCAATCTGCCCGATTCCAAAAGGAGGTTTCATACGGGCAGATGACATCACATTTGCGAAGTTGATAAAAATACCTTGCGCGGTTTCGGGGCGCAGGAAGTGTAGACCTTTTTCATCATCTACCGGCCCGAGGAAAGTCTTTAACAAACCGGAGAAAGCTTTGGGCTGAGTCCACAGTCCTCGCTTTCCGCAGCCAGGGCAAGGCGCGTCCTCCATAGATACTTCGTCTGCCGAAGCGAGCTGGTGTTTTTCCGCATAGGCTTCTTGCAGTTCGTCCTGGCGGTGACGGGTATGGCAGGAGGTGCATTCAATCAAAGGATCGGTGAAAGCCTTGAGGTGACCGGAGGCTTCCCAGACTTTGGGGGGTAAAATTACTGAAGAATCTAGCCCCACCACGTCGGAGCGCGAACGCACCACCCGGTTCCACCACTGCCGTTTAATGTTTTCTTTTAGCTCTACCCCTAATGGACCATAATCCCAGGCGGAACGGGTTCCACCATAAATTTCCCCACACGGGTAGACAAATCCACGCCGTTTTGCCAGATTGATTACGCTATCTAACTTCGAGGGGGTTTCAGCCACTTTTGTCTCCTTAACCTTGTTTCCGGCGCAAAAGCGCCACTTCCCAGATTCTACCGGCTTCGTTCCGCTTTACTAGCACTAGAACGCTTCAGCGTGATTTACACCTCTAAACCTGAGCATAACCGAGATTAAAGAGCCCCGTAATCTGGTCAGCAAAAAAAACACGACCTGCACTTCATTTTGCTTTTGAGAACGGTTATCGTTTATATTTTTGCTCATGCGTAAAGGAATGACCACAATAATCTGCGCTGCCGCGATAGGCGCCCTAGCTCTCAGCGGATGCTCTAACACCGCACAAACCTCAGAAAAAGGCAAAGTAAACGCCGTTGCCTCCTTTTACCCCCTCGCCTATGTAACTAGCCAGGTAGGCGGAGAAATGGTAAACGTAACCAACCTAACCCCCGCAGGCGAAGCCCACGAGGTAGAACTATCAGCAAAAGACCTCACCACCATGTCGCAGGCAGATGCCCTAATCTACCTGTCAGGTTTCCAATCCGCGGTAGACGATGCGGTAAAAGAAGCAGCCCCCAAGAACGCATTAGACGTAGCTAAAGCAGCCAAACTAGATAAGCTCTCCTCTACAGAAAACGAAGACCACGAGGAAGAGCACGAGCATCACGAAGAACACGAAAAAGAACATCAGCACGAAGAAGCAGGACAGGCTAAGGAATCAAAAGAACACAACCATGAATCCGGTCATCATCATCACGGAGGCTTCGATCCCCACTTTTGGCTAGACCCAGAACGCCTATCGGCAATCGTACCCCAGGTAGTGCAAACCCTGTCTAAAGCCGATAGTGCCCACGCCTCCACCTATGAAAAAATGGCAAGGCTTTACAAGAAAAGCTCAGCTCGCTGGACAAAAAATACCAAACCGGTCTAAAAAAATGCGCTACTCCCACCGTAATCACTGCTCACGAAGCCTACGGATATCTAGCGAAACGGTACGGATTTGAACAGATAGGGGTAAAAGGAGTCGATCCGGAAGCTGAAACCTCTATCGGACGGCTCCAAGAAGTCGCAAACATTGCCAAGCAAAAGAAAGTTAACGTACTATTTTCGGAAAGCGCCCTAGGAGATAAAGACACCAAAACTCTCGCCGAGCAGCTGGGAATCAAATCCGAAGTGCTTGACCCCCTAGAAATCCAAGTAGATAAAAGCCGGGATTACCTGCAAGTAATGGAAGATAACCTCACAAAACTAAGCAAAGCCATGAAATGCGTATAGAAGCTGAAACCACATCCATTCCTCTTAGGGCGACAGATTTATCTGTCGCCCTAACGGGCAATTTGATTCTCAAAAATATAAACCTAGCAATCGAAGCGGGAAGCACAGTGGCACTGTGCGGAGAAAACGGCTCCGGAAAATCTACTTTGGTACGCACCGCAATCGGACTAAACCCGGTCAGTGCAGGTAAAATTGAGATTTTTGGAGCGAAAACCAGCGATAAAACCCACGCTAAAGCCCTAGCTAGAGTCGGCTACGTTCCTCAACGAAAAACAATGTCCGGCACAATACCAGCAACCGCCCTGGAAGTGGTGCGTTCTGGGCTACTCCCCGCCGGTCGGCTAAGGAAAAAACACTCCGATAAAGAACGCGCCCTGAAAGCGCTCCAAGAAGTCGGACTAGGCGAGGCAGCAAACAAAAAATTCCAGTTCCTCTCGGGCGGACAGCAACAGCGAGTATTGATTGCCCGCGCCCTAGTACGTGAGCCAGAATTCTTGATTATGGACGAACCCCTGGCAGGTATTGACCGTCAAAGTGCCAAGAGCCTAGCCGACATAATTAACCGAGCAAAACAATCCGGTAAAACCATGCTGATTGTGCTACACGAACACGGCTATTTAGCCCCCCTAATCGATCGCACCATCACCCTGGTATCCGGGCAAATTGCCAGCGACACTCCCACTAACCAGCCCCAATCCTCCCTGATGGTAGAAGAAAAATGATTAATTACCCCAGCTACCTCCCTAGCTCGTTATCTTCAACTTCCGCCCCCGGACAGGCGTACGGTTTACCTTTAAACCCGAGGACACATTCCCTCACTTCCAGCTTTACCGCCGATTGGGAATCCCTCCTATCCTCCCCTTTCTTCCTGCGCTCACTGATAGTGGCAGTTCTCGTTGGTTTAAGCGCACCGGTAATTGGCACTTATCTAGTGCAGCGCCGCCTATCTTTACTAGGAGACGGAATCGGGCACGTTGCCCTGACCGGGGTGGCTCTAGGCTGGGTAGTCGGTAACCTAACCGAAATAGCCGGAGGTGACGCCTTAGCCATTCCCGGAGCCGTAATCGCCTCAATAATCGGAGCCGTAATTATTGAACTGGTAAGAGCCAAAGGCGCAGCCAGTGCAGACGTGGCTATGGCGCTCCTTTTTTACGGCGGTATCGCCTCCGGAGTGCTGGTAATCTCCCTAGCTGGAGGCTCTACCAACCAGTTAAACTCTTACCTCTTTGGATCCATCGCTGCGGTGTCCTGGTCGGATGTTTATTTAACTATTGCGCTATCAGTTTTAATTCTCGTTTTTGGGCTAGGAATGCGCCGCGAGCTCTTCTCCATCTGCAACGATGAAGAGTTTGCGCTCGCCTGCGGAATCCCGGTACGCCGACTTACCATCTGTTTAGCGCTGGTTAGCGCTCTAACAGTATCGACCGCTATGCGAGTAGTGGGAGTACTGTTAGTGTCAGCCCTAATGATTGTGCCGGTAGCTATTGCCCAAATATATGCGCGCTCATTCAACGCCACCATGGGATGGGCTATGTTACTGGGAATGCTCACCTGTATAGCGGGACTGGTATTTTCCTATTTCACCGCCGCCGCCTCCGGCTCTGCAATCGTAATGGGGTTGATAACCCTATATGGGCTGGCAGCCGCGCTTCGTCCTCTGGTGTACCGGAAACATTTGCGAACACCATCCGAAATCAGTAGTTGCGAACACCGCTAAGCACGCCCTTAGAGATTGCTAGCGTCAAGAGGTAGGAACCGGGGTGACCGCCAATAAATCAACCGACTCTCTTAAGTTTTCCAGACAGTTAATCCGGTTTTGCAAGCTATTTAAAGCGTCAGCAAGGTCAGTAATAGTGGGGTCAAGCGCGATTAGCAGCTGATCAATCCCAGCTGGGCGAGGAACAACCGACCAAGAAGCACCCGGAAAAACCTGCTCAACCAGGAGTGAAATCTGAGTTAAAAAATTAGGATTCTCCCAAGCCGGAAGCCACTCATCTCCACTGGCAAGCGCATTAAGCAAGGGACGAGGTAAAAGGTACCGACCATCGAGCAAAATCCTACCCGGATTATTTAAAGCAGTAAGGGCGAGGGCGCGGGCATTAACCGGCAAAGGGCGGGCACTAGCCGAGCTAGTAGTTTCCCCCTGTGCGTCCTCATTCAGCAAAGAAGCAGCCAAGCCGGTTTTGATAGCCGCCTCAAAAGTCGAAAGACAAGAAAAAACCGGAACCGCCCTCACCCCGGCAACTTTTTCTAACTGAAGCTGGGGCAAACTTCCACTAGAACAGGGATTTTCCGCCGTAACCGCGTGCGGAACAACCGGCAAAATGACTCGTCCTAGCTCTAAAGCAGCAGCAATAGCTTTAAGGCATTCAGAAAAATCCGATTGCGCAAATGCTGCCGCCATATTTGGCTCAATATCGCCTCGGTCGGCGGGATTAACTTTGCGAGTCAAAGCACGCAAAATCGCGTCCTCTTGAGAGGGAGGTAAAGACTTATCGAAACCTAAAGCAGGATTTCCCCGGCGGATGGCGGACAAACTATTCACTCCCGGAAGCTACCATCAGAGCCTGCTCAATCGTGAAAGCCTGCGCATAAAGCGCTTTCCCGACAATGACTCCCTCCAGCCCCAGGTCGGTCAATGCCCGCAAGGCACGCAAATCCTCTAGAGAACTAACCCCGCCGCTAGCGACCACTTTCGCCTTGGTTGCCTGACAAACTTGTGCCAGCAGGTGAGTATTAGGGCCGTTCAAAGTCCCGTCCCGCATCACATCGGTAACCACATAGCGGGCGCACCCCGCTGCATCCAAGTATCCAATCAGGTCAAAAAGATCCCCCGCATCCTTAGTCCAACCATGAGTTGCCACCGTAGTACCACGAACATCTAAACCGACCGCAATCGCATCGCCATATTTACCAATAACTTTGGCAGTCCACTCCGGTTTCTCGATAGCGGCAGTACCCAGATTTACCCGCCTCGCCCCCGCGGCAAGCACCCTTTCTAGCGAGTCATCATCACGAATCCCCCCAGAAACCTCAACCTTTAGGGACACAGTTTTCACAATTTCTTGCACCACTGACACGTTATTTCCCCGCCCAAAAGCCGCATCTAAATCTACAAGATGCAGCCAGGAAGCACCGGCATCCGCAAAAGAGAGCGCCATCTGTAAAGGATTGCCGTAAACCTTCTCACTGCCGGCCTGGCCTTGATGCAAACGTACAGCTTGACCGTCCACAATATCTACGGCCGGTAACAGTTCTAACATCTATTTCCCCCTATAACGCTCGCGTCCAGTTACGAAGAAGCTCCATCCCTGCTTCCCCTGATTTTTCCGGATGGAACTGGGTAGCAGATAACGGCCCATTTTCAACGGCGGCAACAAAACGCTGCCCATGGGTTGCCCACGAAAAAATCGGGGGTTTCATTCGGTCAGACTGACGGTAATGTCCAGCCGGGTCAGCTAACACCCCGTAAGAGTGTACAAAATAAAAACGTTCGTCCTCTATTCCTGAAAATAGGCAAGACCCCTCCCCCACTTCCAGCTTTGACCAGCCCATATGGGGGACAATCGGAGCGTTCAGCTTCTCTACTATTCCCGGCCATTCCCCCAGTCCTAAGACATCTTCCCCGTGTTCGATTCCTCGTTCAAACATGATTTGCATACCTACACAAATCCCCAGTACCGCGCGCCCTCCTGCCAGACGGCGATCAATCAGGATATCACCGCGTCGAGATCGCAAATCTGCCATTACCGAGGCAAAAGCCCCAACCCCAGGCACTACCAAACCATCTACTTGCATACAGGTGGAAAAATCACTGGTTAGCTGCGCATCTACCCCGATATGACGCAGGGCATTAACCACCGAGCGCACATTGCCAGAACCATAGTCGAAAACCGCAACCTGTTTAGTCACCATTATCGCCCTTCTGGTCATCTTTGCCTTTTTGACGCCGGACATCTTGCTGGAGACCACGAAGTTGCCGCAATAAAATACCTGGTAAATCGCGCAGACGCGGTGGCTCTACCTGAGGATAATCCTCGGGGGAAGTGCGACCAAGTAACAAATCCTCGATACGTTCATCAGCACAAGAAACTAAAGGTCCCGCCGGAATCGTGCGGTCAAAACGACCATCATAATAGACACGGGCACTAATCTGCCCTTGAACACCAGGGTCAGCATCAGAATCAGAACGCAAGGTAGAGACAAATAATACTGCCCCGTAGGGAGTAATTTTAGATACTGTCATGGCAAGAGCCTCCGCCTCTTTAGAAACCGGACGCGCCTCACCTAGCAGAGCTTCAAGCTCATCATCAGGGGTGGTAGTCAGCCTTTTCCAAACCACACAACCCGACTCGGTTTCCACAATTCGCCCATCTATTTCATGCGCCGCCATCATAGTGGCAAGGGGAAGCGGCTCTAACAGATTAGTCAGCACCAATGCGACATCTCCCGGCTCCGGAGGCAGGTCTTCAAGGTGTTTCCAGGCCTGTAAATCCTGATCTACTTCTTCCTGGAATCCGTCTAGCTCCTCACCATCCAGCCCCGACTGGGCAATGACTTCATCGAAGAAATCTTCCGGTTTCATCTGAGAATCCAAGTCGCCGAAATCATCATTATTACGCGACCAGCCCTCACTGGAAGAATCGCCCCTACCAGAGCGATTATTTTCACTACGTCCCTGATCGTCCTCTGGAATTCCTGAAACCGTCACAGAGCACCTTTCGTCGAGGGGATACCTTCTACCCGTGAATCTAGCTCTACCGCGCCCCGCAAAGCCCGCGCAACCGCCTTAAACTGTGCCTCTACAATATGGTGCGGATCGCGTCCAGAAAGCAGTTGCACATGCAAACAAATCTCGGCATTGTAAGCAAACGACTCCCACACGTGCCGGGTTAAAGCCCCAGTAAAATGCCCGCCTATCAGGTGATATTGTTGTCCTTCCGGTTCTGCGCCATGCACGCAATAAGGACGACCTGCCACATCTACCACCGCCCTGGCGAGAGCCTCATCTAAAGGAATAGTCGCATCAGCGAAGCGGCGAATCCCCCGTTTGTCCCCCAAGGCTTGCTTCAAGGCTTTACCTAAACAAATCGCAGTGTCCTCTACCGTGTGGTGGACATCAACCTCAAGGTCACCACTAGCCTGAATCTGCATATCAATCAGGGAATGTTTAGACAATGCAGTCAGCATATGGTCATAGAAAGGAACTCCGGTAGAAATCTGGCTCTGCCCGGAACCGTCGAGATCAATCGCTACCGTAATCTCTGATTCTTGGGTTTTCCGCGTTACCTTGCCGACACGGCTCATTTGGTTACCTCCTCCAATGCGGCGCGAAACGCCTGATCTTCCCGTTCGCTACCGATACTAACCCTTAAAAACCCGGTCGGTCCGACCTCTCGAATCAGCACTCCGCGTTCTAATAAGTCATTAAACACTTTATGTCGATTTTCAAATGGACCAAAGAGCACAAAATTGGCTTGAGTTTTCGGCACAACATACCCCTGAGCTGCAAGCCAGCTAGCGAGTTTATCTCGGCGCTTACGCAACTGGGCAAGCTGGTCAAGTTGTTCGCTCGCGTGAGACAAAGCCGCGATAGCCGCCGCCTGGGTAAGTGCAGACAGGTGATAGGGCAAACGCACTCGCATAATATCGTAGATTATGGTCTTTGCTGCCACCAGGTAGCCCAGCCGCAAACCGGCCATACCGAACGACTTGGACATGGTACGCGAAACTGCCAGGTGCGGGAATTTTTCTAAGAGGGCGAGGGCGCTGGGCTGACCCGAATCCCGGAACTCCCCGTACGCCTCGTCAATTACCACTACTGTTGCGGTAGATTCACCGTCAATAATGGGACCGGTCTGCTGTGCTACCTGCAAAATCTGTTTCAGGTCAGCTTCAGTAATAACCGTACCCGTAGGGTTATTCGGGTTAGCCAGTAGCAAAACGCTAGGCCGCAAATCTTGTAAAGCCCCAGTTAAAACCGTTAAATCAACATTAAAGTCACTTTGCCGAGGAACCGTAACATAGCGCGAGTGCGCGCCCCGCACATACTCGGGATACATAGAGTAAGAATGCTCGGTTCCTAAAACAATCCGTCCCGGCCCCGCATAAGCACCCAGCAGCTGTGCCATCACCTCATTCGAGCCGTTAGCGGCCCAAATATGTTGAACAGGGAAACTATGACCGCATTCTAGGAGCAAATAGTCCGCTAAGGCTTGGCGAAGTTCCACAAAATCCCGATCTGGATAACGGTTCAACCCTGTCCCTACCCTAGCCACCGCTTTAGCAATATCAGCTACCATTTCCGGGCTGGGAGAATAGGGATTCTCGTTTACATTCAAGCGCGCCTCAACCTCCAACTGAGGCGCTCCATAGGGGGTGACAGCGGCCAGTTCTTCACGTAACGGCAGCAAGGGGGACTGATTCATAAAAAAATTTGTTCCTTTCTTGCTCCCATTCTAAAGGCTTTACCCGAGGATTTAGTGCGCGTCCTCTGCCAGCTAATTTCTATTGACGAGGACGCCTAAACCCCGCGAATACCGCCCCTGTTTAAGGTGCTAACTTGCTTCTAGTCAGTAGCAGAAACAATGGTTTCCGCCGTAGACATAGCTTTACCTTTCTCAGAGCCCAGTGAGCCACCTGCCAGCTTGTTCACAATCAGAGCGATCGCGCCATCACCAGTAACGTTAGTGGCAGTACCGATAGAATCAATCGCCACATATAGCGCCACCATCAGCGAATACAGTTCGGGAGAAAAGCCAAGGAATCCCATCAACACCCCTTGAGCAGCCGCGATTGCCCCTCCGGGTACGCCCGGAGCTGCAACCATAGTGACCCCCAAGATAAGAATCGCCATCGCCATTTTCCCGAAAGAAATAGATTGCCCAGTCATCTGCATAACTGCCAGGGCAAAAGCAGTAATTTTAACCGTTGAACCACCCAGGTGGATAGTGGCACACAGCGGAACTGCGAAACCAGCGATTTCTTCAGAAACCCCGTTGTTACGAGCACACTGATAAGTAACCGGAATAGTGGCCGCCGAAGAGGCAGTACCTAGCGCCGTGAAATAGGCTTTCGCCATTCTCCCAAGCGCTACGAACGGATTTACCTGGGCAATCATCCCTGCCACTACATATTGAATCAGCAGCAAAACCACGGTTAGGACTACCGACACTAGGATTACTTTAATCATCACTTTGACTACCAGTGCAATCTGCCCCGAGTAAGACATATTTAGAAAAGTTCCGAAAATGAACAGCGGAAGCAGCGGAACAATAGCCCGCTTAATCATCAACATCGTGATTTCCCGAAACTCTCCATAGGCACGATGGAGCGTGGGAGTGTTAAGCGCTGCCATGCAAATCCCCAGGATAAACGCCAAAATTAAGGCGCCGGTAACGTCCAACACCGGGGAAATGTTCAGGTTATCTCCTAGCAGGGAGGCCACCGCATTTTTGGGTTCTTTAAGTTCGGGAGCCGATTCAGTCAGAATCCGGGGGAAAACGACCGATGCAATCCCGTAGGTTCCAAAACCGGCAAATAAGGTAGATCCGTAAGCAATACCTACCGTGAGTAGTAACCATTTGCCAGCTCCGCGCCCTAAATCTGCTAAAGCCGGACCTACCAGCCCCAAGATAATCAAGGGGATACAGAAACTCAGAAATTTTCCGAAAATATCGTTAAAGGTAGCAAACGGGGCAATAAATCCTTTAGGTAAACCGGGAATCAAACCTATAAGCGCACCGGCAAGGATTGCTACCAACACCCAAAACAGCAGTTGTTTAAACACACTGGGGATACGTACATTATTCTCAGCCATACTTATTCCTATCTTTTATTAACTAAATCGGCAGTTCACAGCTTCTTGATGTGCCGGAAGATCTTCGGCATCCGCAAAGGCGGTGAGCGGATGCGCCATTGTTTTCAAGGCGGTGCGGTCATATTCGACCTGCTGCACCGGTTTTAGATATGCCATTACCGAAAGTCCTCCCACATAGCGGGCTGTTCCCCCGGTGGGCAGCACATGGTTTGAACCCGCCAGGTAGTCCCCGAGCGGAACCGGGGTGTAAGAACCAATAAAAATAGCTCCTGCATTACGGACTTTTTGGGCAAGCTCATGAGCATTTTCGGTTTGGATTTCCAGATGCTCGGGAGCGTAAGCATTAACCGCCTTAACCGCGTCCTCCATATCTTTTACCAATACGATTCCGGATTGTTTGCCGCTGAGGGCTTCCCGCACCCGCGCGGAGTGTTTTGTCGCTTTCGCTTCCCTAACGATTCGGTCTTCAACCGCAGTAGCAAGTTCCTCACTGTCAGTAAACAGGAGCGAAGCCGCGTTCGGGTCATGTTCTGCCTGCGAAATCATATCCGCAGCCACCAAGGTGGGATTTGCGCCGCTATCTGCGATAATTGCAATTTCGGTAGGACCGGCTTCCGCGTCGATACCACATACCGAGCGCACCAGGCGTTTAGCTGCTGCCACAAAAATATTTCCTGGACCAGTAATCACATCTACCGGTTGACATAGCGTATCGGAATCCAGACCTGCCTGCCCTTTCGCGCCATACGCAAACATTGCAATTGCCTGCGCTCCGCCCACCGCATAGACTTCGCTGACTCCCAGCAACTGGCAAGCAGCCAAGATTGTGGGGTGAACCCTACCGCCAAAACGTGCTTGCGGCGGGGAAGCTACCGCAATCTGTTCCACCCCGGCTACTGAAGCTGCCACCACATTCATAATTACCGAGGACGGATAGACCGCTAATCCCCCCGGAACGTATAGCCCCACACGCTCTACCGGAATCCAGCGTTGCGTAACCGTACCCCCCGGCACTATCTGAGTTACCTGTTCATTTGGCAGTTGCGCGCGATGTCCCGCCTGGTTATGGGCGATAGCTATTTCCATTGCTTCGCGAACCTGGGGATCTAATTGTTCCAGTGCTTTAGAAAGCTCTGCGGCTTCGACCCGTAAACATTTCGGTCTAACCCCATCAAATCTTTCTGCCCAATCCCGTAACGCCTGCGCACCTCGCAGTTTTACGTCCTCCAGAACGGGACGAATTTTCTCGGCTGCGTCCTCTACGTTCATACTTGCGCGAGGAAGCGCGTCACGTAGCGCTATTCCGGTAGGCATACCTGAGCGAAAATCGGTAATTGACAGCATGAGGATATGCTAAATCCTTTAACGCTTTTCGCCGCTGCGAAGTCCAGTAAATAAAATGTTTTGACTTTGTTTACAGTTTATTTTTCGGATTTCTGGTTAAGTTTGCGCATTACCCAATCGCGGAAACCTCGATAGGTTAAATACAACAGCACCGCCGAGACCAGCCACAATACCCAGGGATACCAGGCGGGAATCGGGGAAACCATATAGAGAGAGGCAGCAACCACTATCAGACCCGATAGGAATCCACAGACCGTACCCAAAAGCACTGCCGCCAGGAAAGTATTGGATTTTTCTTGCGCATCCCCCTGATACCAGGTAATTAAGACCAGGGCGATAACCATTACTATCAGGGATCCTATCCGCATTCCTAGGTTCATACCGAAACCATTGAACACCATCACGCCCGCCAAAGATAGCGCCACCAGCGCATCTAACCACCAGGGCGTTTGCGCCTGTTGATGTAATGACTGTTTAATCTCTACCGCCGATACCTGCAAGTCTTTGACCTTAGAAGTCGTTGAACCTTCATTTTTTTCAGGCTCGGGTTCACTGTGGGCGGTAGCTGCCGAACTATTCTCAGCTATATTCGAGGACGCCTGCTGAACCGAGACTTGTTCAAGTACCGGATCAACTATTGGTAAAGCAGCTAGCTCAGTAGTTTCCGAAAGACCTGTGACCGCCGCCGGGAGTGAATTGCTTGGTTGCTGCTGAACGCTAGGAACCTCTGCCGGTGTTGATACTGGTTGATTAGCTGATGGCTGTTCCAAAGATGATGCAACCTGTGAACTAGCCGGCAGGGGGTTGAATCCCGCAGGGGTGTAGGGCGCAGAAGCGGTACTCGGCTGAGTGTACTGGGGAACATTTTGGGCAGGAGGAGCAGCAGGAGCCGGAAATGCCGGAGCTGGCTGCCCAGATACAGACATGGTTTGTGGTGAAGAGCTGGATGGAACCCGCGGAGTTGCAAAGGGCCAGTTAGCTCCGCCTTGATTATTTGCGTCCGGTATTCTTACCTGTTCGGGGTTGCTCATTTAGCTCCTCCACCGTGCATCAATAAAGTCATACTGTTATCAGTCTAGTATCATTTGAGACGTGACAAATAATAACAGCCCGACCTTACCGGCTATTTCCGTGCGCGGTGTCATAAAACTAGGACAGTTTCTAAAACTTGCCAACCTAGTAGAGGACGGAGCCGAGGCGCGAATACTGATTCAATCCGGTGACGTTACGGTCAATGGCGAGGTAGAAACCCGCCGTGGCAGTGCCCTTAAGCCCGGCGATGTGGTGCGGGTTAATCTCCCTGAGGGTACTAACGGCGCGCAGATTTCCCTTTAATATCTTTCGTTATTGTCGCTCTAGCTCGCTAAAAGAACCCCCCATTCTGAGCGCGGAACTTCCCGGCATATGCGTAGGCAATCACGACAATCTAAGGAGTATTTTCACCCTCCACAGACAAAACCACCCTCCCAATCCAGCCAAACCTTCCCCATATTGACCAAAATTCCCCACTCGGGAGGGCGATTCCGTCCCCGGAGGGTGATAACGTCAGGCAGACAGATACAACCAGGAAATATGCAGGACAACAACACCACCCTCCCAGAACAGTTTCACCCTCCCAAGACAAAAGCACCCTCCCAAAACCGGCAAACCACCCCAATTTCAACCATATTTCCCATCTCGGGAGGGTGAAACCGCACCGGGAGGGTCAAAACGTCAGCCAAAAGGGGCACAGCCGGTAAAAGATACGGAAGTAAGACCAGAAATGCAGAGGGAAAGTTTCCTCCGACTAGGAGCGGGGGCGCAGATTCATGCCGAGGGGTAGGATGCGGGAACTAAATCCGCTCCTGCACGCTCAGTACGTACCTTGCGGAAATCTGCTACCAGCTGTGCCCCTTGCATGGGGGAGAAGTTTTCTTCCCGTAGTCGCACGCATACAGGGGCGGATTTTGCCTCACGCCCCGAAATCCGGAAAATGCTCTGGCATTTTCACGGATTTAGCGCCCGGAGCCTACCCTGCGGCATAAATCCACCCCTGTATGCTCAGTACGTACCTTGCGGAAATCTGCTACCAGCTGTGCCTCTTGCGTGGGGGAGAAGTTTTATCCGAGTGGGTGCGGTGGGCATAAGAATTCGGAAAGCGCCGCCACGTTTTCCGAATTCTTGGGCAGGAGGAAAAACTTCTCCCCCACGCCCGCCCCTGTGCGCGGAAGGGAGGAAAAACCCAGGCTCCGTGCGGGAACCGACGGAAAAACTTCTGCCCCGAGCGCTTTTACGACCCAACCCGTACGGTGGGATACCGCCTGTCTCAGGCGGAACGTCAGGACTAAACCGGCGGTGTACGGAAGGTTATTTGCGTTTTTCTAGGCAATGTAAACCTAGCAGGGTTTTAAGCTGCGCAGCCAAGCCAGAACCATAGTTTACCTGCAAGTTATCTCCAAGCTGAACTATTGTAAAACCGGTGGAAGTATATAGATGCATTCGTACTGGACTTTGTCCGGGACTAGAAGCAAGCACTTCACGCAGATTCCCAGCAACTTCTTCGGTTAGCCGATTAGCGGGGATATAAATATTTAGCGGGCCGTTTTTAACCTGACTAATATCTGGCAAGGTTAGTTCCTGCGCATATAGCGAGGCTTCATCGTCACGAACCCGCACCCGCCCTCGTACACTGACAATCTCGTCCTCTACCAGGTCTTGAGAATACTTTTGGTAGGTTTGCGGGAAAAACAAGACATCGGTAGCCCCGGAAATATCTTCAATCGTGGCGATTGCCCACAGATTACCGTCTCGTTTAGTGGTTTTACGTTGCAAACCAGTGATTAACCCACAAATCTGGATTTGCTGACCGTCCTTCACCCCATCATCGGAAGAAAGATCAATAATCTCGGTGTCACTGTTATGAGCGAGAATAGTTTCCATTCCTTGGAGAGGGTGGTCAGAAACGTAAAGCCCCAACATATCGCGTTCATATTTCAGTTTCTGCGATTTATCCCATTCCGGTAAATCAGGAATTTGAATGGTGAACGATACGCCCGCATCTTTACTCATCGACCCGAAAAGATCCTCTTGCCCCATAGCGGCATTTCGTTTCACATCGATTACTGAATCAACGGCTTCGATATGGATAGATTCTAGGGGACGACGAGTGTGCCCTAAAGAGTCGAAAGCTCCAGCTTTAATCAGGGACTCGATTACGCGTTTGTTACAAACCTCAATCGGAACTTTGTCCAGGAAGTCATGGAAAGAGGTGAACGCGCCCTTTTCGGTTCGGGTTTTCACGATTTCAGCAACCACGTTAGTTCCGACATTGCGCACCGCCGATAGACCGAAACGGATAGACTCGCCAACCGCAGTGAAATCTGAGGCGGAGGCATTCACGTCCGGCGGGAGTACCGCAATATTCATACGCCGACATTCTCGCAGGTACAGGGCTAGTTTATCTTTGTTATCTTTGGTGGAGGTCAGCAGTGCCGCCATATATTCGGTGGGATAGTTGGCTTTTAGATACGCCGTCCAATAGGAAACTAATCCGTAGGCTGCAGAGTGCGATTTATTGAACGCGTAGGAGGAGAATGGAACCAGAATTTCCCATAGTTTACTGACTGCCTCTTCAGGGTATCCGCGTTCGATCATTCCGTCATGGAAACGCGAATACTGTTTATCCATCTCCTTTTTCTTTTTCTTGCCCATGGCGCGGCGCAAAATATCTGCTTGCCCCAGGGAATAGCCAGCAACCTTTTGGGCGATTGCCATTACCTGTTCCTGGTAGACGATAAGGCCGTAGGTTTCGTCCAAAATATCGGCGAGGGCTTCGGAGAGGGCGGGGTGAATGGGCTCGATTTCTTGGCGGCCGTTTTTCCGCAAAGCATAGTTGGTGTGCGAGTTTGCCCCCATAGGACCAGGACGGTAGAGGGCGCCGACCGCGGATATATCGGAGAATTCGGTGGGTTTCATTAGCCGCATTAGCGACCTCATTCCCGCGGAATCCAACTGGAATACCCCCAAGGTTTCTGCCCGGGAAAGTAGCTCATAGGTGGGGCGGTTATCTAGGGGAACTTGCTCTAAATCTAGGGGTTCTTTCCCATTAGCCACGATATTGTCGAGGGCGTCCGAGATGACGGTCAGGTTACGTAGCCCCAGGAAATCCATTTTCAACAGTCCCAAGGTTTCACAGGTGGGATAGTCGAATTGGGTGATAATCGCCCCGTCAGCAGGTCGTTTCATCATGGGGACAATATCGGTTAAATCATGGCTGGACATGATTACGGCGCAGGCGTGCACTCCCCATTGGCGGGTTAGCCCTTCTAGACCTTGCGCCATTTTGATAACTGGTTTTACTTCGCCCTCGTTATCGGAAACATATTGGCGAAATTCGCTGGCTTCCCCGTAGCGGGGATGCTTGTCATCGTAGATTCCCGAGAGCGGAATATCTTTACCCATAATCGCGGGGGGCATTTTCTTGGTGAGCTGGTCACCTAGCGCATAGGGTTTATCCATGATCCGGCAGGAGTCTTTTAAGGCCTGTTTGGCTTTGATTTTGCCGTAGGTGACTACCTGTGCGACCCGGTCTTTCCCGTATTTTTCGGTCACGTAATCGATGACTTCTCCGCGCCGGCGCTCATCGAAGTCTACGTCGATATCGGGCATAGATACCCGCTCGGGGTTGAGGAAACGTTCGAACATTAACCCGTGTTCGAGGGGGTCGAGTTCGGTTATCCCCATCGCGTAGGCCACGATGGATCCGGCTCCGGAGCCACGTCCCGGCCCTACCCGGATTCCTTGCGCTTTCGCCCAGTTAATATAGTCGGCTACTACCAGGAAGTATCCGGGGAATCCCATCTGGGTGATGATTCCGCATTCATAGTCGGCTTGTTTTTGGGATTTTTCGGGTATGCCTTGCGGGTAACGCCGGTGTAGGCCGCGCTGGACTTCTTTTACGAACCAGCTGGTGGTGTCTTCTCCGGCCGGAACCGTGAATTGGGGCATATAATCGGCGCCCTCGGCGGTGGTTTTGAAATGCACTTCGCACATTTCTGCGATTTTCAGGGTGTTATTGCAGGCTTCGGGGAATTCGGAGAAGAGTTCCCGCATTTGCTCTGCAGTTTTCAGGTAATACCCTGAGCCCTCGAATCGGAAGCGGTCAGCATCGTTTAGGCGCGAACCCGAGTTGATACACAGTAGAGCGTCCTGGGTGGGCTGGTCACTTTCGAGGACGTAGTGGGAGTCGTTGGTGGCGATGAGGGGTGCGTTAATAACTTTTGCGAGTTCCAGTAGCTCGCTGCGTACCCGGCGTTCAATTTTGAGTCCGTGATCCATCAGTTCGACAAAGAAGTTTTCTTTACCGAAAATATCTTGCAGTTCTCCAGCGGCTTTTTTGGCTTCTTCCCATTGTCCTAGGCGCAAACGGGTTTGGATTTCTCCCGAGGGGCATCCGCTGGTTCCAATCAGTCCAGTTGAATAGCGTTCCAGCAGGTCTCGGTCGGCGCGCGGCCATTTTTGCATCTGCCCATCGATGGAGGCGAGCGACCCTAAGCGAAACAGGTTGTGCATTCCTTCGGTGGTGCGGGAAAGTAGCGTCATATGGGTGTAAGCGCCGCGTGCCGATACGTCATCTGCCCGCTGGCTTTCTTCTCCCCACCGTTGCCGGGTCTGATCAAAGCGGGAGGTTCCGGGGGTGATATAGGCTTCAAGCCCAATTATGGGTTTAATGCCAGCGTCGGTGGCGGCTTTATAAAACTCGTATGCCCCGAACAGGTATCCGTGATCGGTGATCGCTACTGCTGGTTGCCCGATTTCGACTGCCCGCTCTACCAGTTTTCCGATACGTGCTGCCCCATCCAACATGGAATAGTCAGTGTGAACATGAAGATGAACAAAATCTTTCGCTGACGCCATGCCCACCAGTTTATCCCGGCTCTGTCTTAGTTTTCTTCCGCGTGTGAATCTGCTCCCAATGCGGTTATCGGTTTCCCTAGGACGCACCTGGCGGGATAAAGTTTATTTCGTTGCGTTTAGCAGCGATGCGCCACTAGCTCAACTGGCTAGAGCATCTGACTCTTAATCAGAGGGTTCGGGGTTCGAGTCCCCGGTGGCGTACCAGGTTTATTTCCTTTGTTACCAGCCAATTATAGGTTTTACCCCTAATCCGAAGACGCTAACTGTTTTTAATCGATTCCCAGTTCTTTACGCAGACGAGCAACGTGTCCTTTGGCGCGTACCCGATATTTTGCCAACACAACTTTTCCATCTTTACCTACTACTATGGTGGTGCGGATTACTCCTTTTACCAGGCGACCATAGGAGTTCTTTTCCCCGTATGCTCCATAGCTGCTCATTACTTCGCGTTCCGGATCGGAGGCTAAGGGGAAGTTTAGGTCTTGCTTTTCCCGGAACTTTTCTAGAGCCGGGATTTTATCGGGGCTAATCCCCATGACTGCGTATCCAGCTGATTTTAGTGAGTTTAATGAGTCCCGGAAATCGCAGGCCTCAGTAGTACAGCCAGGGGTCGATGCCTTGGGGTAAAAGTAGATTACGGCGCCTTTTTCGGATTGTTTCAGCAGTTCTTGGAGACTAATTTCCTGATCTTGCTCAGTGGGTAAAGTAAAATCTGGGGCTATTTGCCCAACCTGTAGTTCTGCCAATGTTGTTCCTTTTAAGATTCACGGTTGTTACCTGAGCATATCTATCTGGCGCAACTCTAGCAATACGAAAGTAGATTAAACTATGCGTTTACGCTGGCTAAAGCATTTTGCTGTGGTACGCGAGGCGGGACTTGAACCCGCACGTCGTAAGACACTAGAACCTAAATCTAGCGCGTCTACCAATTCCGCCACTCGCGCTGGCTTGAATATATTAACCTACCCCAGCCCCTCCTTGCCAATTCGTTCTATCACATTGACGGATTTTCCTGCTTAAATGCACATTCGATAGTTGCCTCACATATTGCACGATTTCCGGAATAGACCACTAGAGATTGCCCGGAGGCGACTGCGCGAGTGGAGGTGAGCAACTGGGCGCGCATAGTTCCGTCTTGTCCTAACCAAACTTTCGCTGGTACTTCGCTCCCGTGGGCGCGATATTGCAAAGTTACTTCTACCTGCCCCGCTAGCGCCGAATCTCTCGAATCGGTCAGTAATACCACGTCGCTCGCTTCGATGATGTCTACACTCAGCAGCTCACTGGCTCCGACTACCACCGTATTGGTTTTCATATCGGTACCGAGGACGTAGCGAGGGCGACCATCGGCAGCCGGTCGCCCCAGGTTTAGTCCTTTGCGTTGCCCGATAGTGAACTGGTACGCCCCCGAATGAGTACCAACTTCCGCGCCGGAGGTATCAACGATTTTTCCCACCTGGTCACCCAGGTGGGAACGTAAGAAACCGCCGGTGTCCCCATCAGCGATAAAACAAATATCGTAGGAATCTGGTTTGGCAGACATGGGCAGGCCGCGCCGCTCAGCTTCTGCGCGCACCCTGCTTTTCGATTCATACTCCCCTAGCGGGAATATCACTTTCTCGAGGGCTTGCCGCCCCATTACCGCCAATACGTAGGATTGGTCTTTTTCGATACATTTGGCGCGGTGTAGTTCTACTCCACCCGCTCCGTTCACAACGCGCGCGTAATGCCCGGTACACACCGCATCGAATCCCAGCACATCGGCGCGGGTAGCGAGTTCCCTAAATTTTACGAATTCGTTGCAACGCACACAGGGGTTAGGGGTGCGTCCCCGGCGGTATTCATTGAGGAAATCTTCTACTACGGTTTCTTTGAAAGTTTCCGCCATATCCCACACGTAAAAGGGTATCCCCAGCATGGAGGCAGCCAGGCGGGCATCGGAGGCGTCTTCTACCGTGCAGCATCCGCGCGAGCCGCAACGGTTTTGGGTCTGGTTAGCGCTTAGCGCCATGTGTACGGCGGTAACGTCGTGTCCGGCCTCGACTGCGAGGGCGGCGGCGACCGCGGAATCTACTCCTCCAGAGAGCGCTGCTAATACTTTCATTTATTTCCTCTCCCGCTCTGCTAGTTTCCGGGAGGCACTCAAGGCTTGCGGTAGTGCCTGCAATAACCGGTCTACGTCATCTTCCCGGGTGGACCAGCCAAAAGATATCCGTAAAGATCCGAGGGAGTCCTTTTCGCTGTAGCCTTGCGCTAATAGTACCGGGGAGGGGCGGGCTACCCCGGTGTGGCAAGCTGACCCGGCAGAAGCACAGATTCCCGCCTGATCCAGGGCCAATAGCAGCCCTTCTGCCTCCGCACCTTGCAGCACAAACTGGACAATGCCGGGTACTGCCCGGGCGTCGCTAGCTAGTTTTATTCCCGGTATTGCTAGCGCTCCTTGCAGTAGTTTTTCTCGTAACTGCTGGTGGCGCCGGGTAGTTTCTGCTAGTTCCTGCTGGGCTGCCGCAAATGCTGCCGCTGCCCCTACCGCAGCAATCACATCTTGAGTACCAGCTCTGAGCGCCCGCTCTTGCCCTCCCCCGCGCCTATCGCTGTCGATGTTTACTTCCCGGCGAGCTAGCAGAATTCCCAAGGACGCCGGACCGCCCACCTTGTGACAGGCGAGAGAAAGGGTATCTACGGGCAATTTAGCGAAGTTTATTTCCTGTCGTCCGGCGGCGGCAATCGCGTCAGTGTGAATAGCAATCCGGCATTTATCTGCACTTTTCCTGGAAGTATTACCAGGTAGAGCTATTTCAGGAAGAACAGCAGCATTTTCCGGTACGTATTTACGTTCTTTTTCCCGCACAATCTGACAGATGTCGCGAAGAGGCTGAATAACGCCATTCTCGTTACACACGCTCATCACCGACAGTACTGCCACGGTGGCGGGATTAAGGCTGCGCACGTCCTCTAAATCAACTACCCCCTGGGAAGTAACTGGCAGCACTTTCATCTCAAATCCGTCTGCCGCCAAGTCGCGGGCATTGAGCCTAACCGCATCATGTTCTACCTGGCTGATTACCACTTGGGTACGCGAAGAATTTTGGCGGCGCACTGCCCTAGCCAGGCCGCGCAAGGCAAGGGCGCAAGAATCTGTGCCGCCCCCGGTGAAAATAACTTCTGCCGGTTCGGCTCCCAGCGCCCTTGCTACCTGGGCGCGCGCAGTTTCTAACAGGGCTGCTCCCCTACGCCCGGCGGCATGAGCCGAGGACGGATTAAGCCCTAGGCCCGCTACCGAACGCGCAGCGTCAGCCATCGCGTCAAGAGCATTAGGGCGCAGCGGCTCGGAAGCGGCGTTATCGAGGTAGGTTAGCTGCACTATGCGTCCAACGGTTTGATTCTAGAGAGGGCATCTGGAACCACGGTGAATAAATCCCCGACCACCCCGAAGTCTGCCATTTCAAAAATGCGCGCCTCGGGATCATCACAGATAGCCACGATTTTTTTGGCTCCTCTAATCCCGCAGACATGGTGGTGATCCCCGGAAATCCCCATCCCGATATAGAGGTTGGGGGCAACACTAATCCCGGATTGTCCGATTTGGGCGGCTCGATCCATCCACCCTTGTTCACAGACTACCCGGGTAGCCCCCACCGAGCCCCCTAAGACTTCTGCCAGTTCTTCAGCCGGTTTCGAGTCACTGTTCACGCCACGACCAACGCATACCACTACCGGAGCCTCGGTTAGACCGGCATGGGTGGAACCGATTTCTTCCCTAGAGACTACTTGAATCCGTTTTGTGGATTCCCGCAGCTGAACCGGGAGATTATCGGTTTCTACTTCGCCGGCTTCGGCTGCCGAAACCGCTGAAAGCGAAGTGGTGCGCATAGCCACCACTGGAATCCCGCGACGCATATAGTAGCTGGTTTCCCAAGTGCCATCGAGCACCGATTTACCGGCAATCAATTTTCCGTCAGCCACCTTTAGGCTGGTCACGTCCACACTAGCTCCTGAACCGAGGAGAATCGCGCCTTGTCCGGCTGCGTCCCGCCCCCAAGAGGTGGAGGGCAGCAGCACCGCCCCAAAATCTCCGGTACGAACCGCCGAAACCACCAGGTCAGCCAAGATTGCCCCTACCTGCCAGGTTCCAGTTTCCTCCGGGTTGAAATAGTAAACCTTTTTTACACCGCCCTGCGAGAAATGTTGGGGGGTAATTGAGGAGGGCGCAAGCGCTACTACCTTGCCACTGGTGATTTCGCGCGCCAGAGTAATCAGGCGCGCGGCCGCTACCGATAAATGCTGAGGATGAGCCGCATCTGGATGGGCAAAAACTAGGACGTCTTTTGCTATTTTTTCGCTCACGATTTCCTCCTACTTCTTCTGCGCGAAACCTGATTCGACCAGGTAGTTCGCTAATGCTTCGCCAGCATTTGTCGAGTCGGTAACTATCGTTCCCTGGTTCTTTTCTTGGCTATACAGCTGGGCATCCAAGACTTCTGTGCCAGAATCAGCTGCCCCTACTTCTTCAGGGCTAAGTTCTAGCTCATTTAAATCCCATTGCACAATGGTTTTTTTCTTTGCCGCCAACATTTCTTTAAATCCGGGATAGTGGGGCCGGTTAGCTTCGTCGTTTACCGAAAGCACCAGGGGATATTTTACCCGTAAGCTCAAATCAGTTCCCTGTTGATAACAGGTGGCTGCCACCGCCTCGGCGCTGAAACTAACTTCGGAAGCATCGGTTATTACCGGCAACCCCAGGGTGGTTGCCAAAGCTCCCGGCAGCATTGAAGTCATCCCGTCGAGGGAAGAACTTCCGCAAACCACCAAATCAACGTCCCCGATTTTTTGGATTGCCCGTGCTAGCACCCGAGCGGTCACGGTCACATCCGAGCCGGATAACGCCGAATCACACAGGTGGTAAGCCTGGTCTGCCCCCATTTGGAGGGCGCGCAACAGGGCTTTCTTTGCCCCTTCCGGCCCCATAGTAAGGGCAATAATCTCGGCTTCCGGTACTGCCGCTTTCGCGCTGAGCGCCGCCTCGATGGCGTTTTCGTCCAGGTCGTTCAGAGTATCTTCTTCTCCGCGCACCACGTGACCGTTTTCGATTCGCCGCTCAGATTGCGGGTTGGGTACATGTTTTACAGTTACGACAATCCTCATACTTCTACCTTGCCACAAGCTTTCCCAGCGAAAAAGTAGCCAGCAGGTCCTCTTTGCTCACAGAGGAAGTTTTTCGTCAAATGTTACTGCCGTCACGTATATACTTATTGCATCTGTTCAAGTGATGCCTTTGGCAATCCGCCTAGATTGCTACTTGCGGTTAACACCCGGCTTTCCAATGAAAGGTTGCTTTTTTGGTTATTGATAATCTTTCTTTCGCCTACCGCAAGCACCCCGTTTTTTCTAATGTCACCTTCGAGGTTGAAGCGGGCGTGACGGTACTTTTAGGACCGAACGGTGCTGGAAAATCGACTCTTTTTAAATGTATTACTCGCGCGCTGCGTCCAACTTCTGGAAACATACAAATACCTGAACAATATAAAATCGGCTACGTCCCGCAATCTTCGGAAATGCCCGCGGGAGCTAAGGTAATTCAAGTCTTAAACTATGCCGCGTGGCTGTGCGGGAAAAATGGCGACTCCCAAGAGCAAAGCGTTAAGCAAGTTATCGATACCCTATCGTTAGAAAAACTACTGAAACGTCGGGTGCGAACTCTCAGCGGCGGAGAACGACAACGAGTAGCCCTAGCGGTAGGAATAATCGACAATCCTCGGTTACTACTTCTTGACGAACCAACAGTAGGTTTAGATCCTTCGCACCGCTATCATTTGCGGCAAACAATCTCTGAACTATCAAAAAACCGTTGCATACTTTTAAGTACCCACTTAATTGAGGACGTTACCCAAATCGCCCAAAGGATTGTGTTACTCAGCGGAGGGACTTCATTTTTCGCTGGTTCAGTTAGCGATTTCGTCCACCGATTTACCGGAGAAAACAGCGTCACCAGTACCGCAATAGAGCGCGCCTATGACCAGGCAGTTAATGATTCTTTGAAAGCGTCAGCTGTATGAAGCTAAAACAGAAACTAACTTGGTGGCCAATCCCAAAAACTATTCTAGCTTTCGTGTTCGTGATGATGGCTGCGGGAGCTTTCATCGCCTCCCTCTCTGCCCTCCAGGCAGATTATTTCCTCTTGTCAAAAACTAACCGTTTACTTCACGATGCTTTGTTGATTCCTGGTTCTCTACTAGCAGGGGCAAGCAGTGCCATAGCCATTATGATTTGACCTAGACAAGGAATTTTTCAGGTCAATAGCACCGGTAAAATGCGATCTAAAGCCGCCATGCGACAACTGGGAATCATCGTTGCATTCGCTATTACCGGGCATCTTCTTGGCTGCACCCCACTGCTTTACTTCACTAGCCGTTACGGGAGTGGTGGAAGTGCATCGTGGGCAAGCTTACTGGTCGCTTTTTCTGGGGTTATAACGCTAGTCGCTATCGGTTTTTTCACCGGAGTTGCCATAAAAAGAATCTTTATAGCACCCCTGATATCGGTCGCTACTTTTGCTCTAATGGCAATAATTTCCGAACCGATACTGCGTCCTTTGGCTCTGCTATTTCCGGTTCACCAGGTAGCGGGCTCGGCTCGTTTTGAAACCAATCCGGCAGTAGCAGTCTTCTCGCTGATATTTGCCTGCACGCTGCTGTTAGCAGGCTACAGCGCATTAAGTTTCCCGCTTACAGGCAAAAACCCAGGTTCATCTGCGCACCTACTCCCCCAAATAGTTCCCATAGTATGCGTCCTTGCGCTGGCCGGATGCGCTTTTGTATGGCGACCAGAATTGCTAACCGTTCACCGACCGGTGAAAACCAGTTGCTTTAAGACTCAAGAACTCCAGGTCTGCCTACATGAACAAAACCTGCCAGCACGCACTTCGATACAAAAAAGTATCAACCGGCTGCAAACGGTTGGAATCAGTTCTCTGCTAACCACCATTAGTGACGATGCCGCTGTTGAACGAGATTTACCGAGAAACGGCGAGGCTTTCATCATTGTTGATTCCGGTCCTTATGATAGCGAAAACGTTGCTAATAGCCTGGAAGAAAGCATTGCTTGGCAGGTGGTGAGCGCGGCTACCACCGACCGCTGTATCGACAAGACGAAAACTATCGAAAGTCACGACCTCAATTCTGCAATCGCTCATGAGCTGCTTCAGCGCACCAAATACACCAATCTAGCCGAACATATTTCTCCGGAGGTAAACTCCACATTTGCGCATATGAACGAGAGGGAACTTAACTCATTCCTGCACACCCAAAATAAGCTCATCACCTCCTGCTCCCTGAAAAACAAAACGCTATGAACACCGTTAATGGATTCCTGCACGCCCGCAACGCCTACGTGGGTGCGTTGTTCCTGATTGCGTTATCCATACTTTCCCTATCTTTCCCCATGACCTACATCGGGGTTAGCGTGAAAGCCGGGTTTCCTGCCCGCGCAGTAGGTATCGCAGAGATATGCGCACTCATTGCCGCCAGTTTTCTCCCCACATTTACCAAGCCGCACTTCAATAAGGCTGAGCGTAAAGCTCCCCCAACCCGTCGGGCGATCCACAGCATTTTCACCGCTTTAGTGATCATTAGCCCTTGTGTGCCCGCTATCACCTGGTATTTACGCATCAATATGGAGCGAACTGGGCTATCAACTTCCCGGTATAATCGGTTTTCTCGGCACCCCTATCATTTTGGGATCCCTGTCCATGCTCGCCCTCCTTTTAGCCGGTAGAGCAGTATCTATAGTTACACCCACGTTAGTTTTCTCTACTATCGTAGTGACGCAGCACCTGTTTCCCCTAGGAATTACCGCGCAAGTATTCGCCACCGCTAAAAATTGGCACAGCAGCTGGTTACTGGTATCGACATTATTTATAACCGCCCTATTAGTCTCCTATCCCCTAGCCTCAATTCCTTATCAACAGCAGCGGCGATTAGCCCTGACTACCCCTGATTAGCCACTTTTCCAAAGGGGAAAGGTTCTAAAATAAAAAGCTCAGATAAGCTTTTTACCTGTATAAATAGGTGGACAGACAGTCAAGATATAGGATTCACCTTGTGCATTTAGTGAACGACTCTTTTCAGCCGTCCAGTCCCTCGGTAAACGCTGGTGCAACCCAACCTAGCCGCCTAGGGGTATATCTAGAGGGAGACGGGGTTGATATTGCTGTCACCGCCCCTAATGCCCAGGCGGTAGAAGTCTGTTTTTTCACTTCCGGAGAACCTACAGCCCAAGAAACGCGCTACCGATTGCTCGGACCAACAGATGGTATTTGGCACGGCCACGTTGCCGGGATAACGGCTGGAACTTGCTACGGCTTTCGCGCCTGGGGACCGTGGAATCCGGAACAGGGACATCTTTTTAACCCCTATAAGCTCGCCCTCGACCCCTATGCCCGCGCGATTAGTGGAAACGTTGAGCTTTGCAGCCAAACCTACGCCCATAAAACAGATGCGGCGCTCTACCCGCTGTATCCTTTCCAATTAGACCCCACCAACTCGGCGCCCTTTACGGCACGCGCAGTGGTAGTAGATAAACAGTTTGAGGTAGTTCCCGGTCCTAAAACCTCCTGGGAAAATACCGTAATATACGAAGCTCATGTCAAGGGGCTCACCAAACAGTTACCGGGAATACCCCAGGAACTACAGGGGACCTACGCCGGATTGGCACACCCGGTAACTATTTCCTATCTAAAAGATCTGGGAATCACCGCGGTTGAACTATTGCCGGTGCACGCTAAACTCTCGGAAGCATTCTTAAACGAGCGGGGATTAAGTAACTATTGGGGATATTCCACCCTGTCCTATTTCGCTCCGGAACCCTCCTACGCCACCAGTAAGGCTCGCTGTCTAGGACCTACCGCAGTCCTTGATGAGTTCCGGGGCATGGTTTCGATTCTGCATGAAAATGGGATAGAAGTGCTGCTAGATGTGGTCTATAACCACACCTGTGAAGGCAGTTCAGATGGACAGGCACTTTCTTGGCGCGCCCTAGATAATGCTATGTATTACCGCCTGAATTCCCAAGGTGGAAACATTGATTACACCGGTTGCGGAAATACTTTGGATACTTCCCATCCGCGAGTAGTCCAAATGATTCTTGATTCTTTACGTTACTGGGTTTCCGAGGTAGGGATTGATGGTTTCCGCTTTGACCTGGCGGTTACTTGCGCGCGTGGCGAGGAGCATTTCACCCGTTTCCATCCTTTCTTCCAAGCCTGCTTAGATGACCCGGTTTTGCGGGACGTTAAAATGATTGCCGAGCCTTGGGACGTCGGACCAGACGGTTGGAAGACCGGAGATTTTCCGTTACCGTTTTCTACCTGGAATGACCGTTACCGGGACACCGTCCGCGGTTTTTGGGTATCCGATGGGCGGGCGCAGGCTCGGGGCGAATCTCGCGGGGCTCCCCCTTTTGAACTGGCATCTCGCCTTTCTGGTTCCCAAGATATTTACGGGGCTGGGCATATTCCCGCAGTCCGTTCCCCGCGTTGCTCGGTTAATTTCCTGACTGCTCACGATGGCTTCACTTTGGGGGATTTGGTTAGCTACGACCATAAACATAATGAAAATAATTTAGAGAACAACCGCGACGGTTCAGATAACAACCTGTCTTGGAATCATGGTAGTGAAGGACGGGTGTTTATTCCCGGTCATGAAGCCGAGAAAATATTACAAACCGATTCTCCTTTAGCAGAGTTAGCTGCCGCCAGGATTCGTTCAACGCTCAATATGTTTACCACCCTGTTTATCTCTTCCGGTACCCCGATGATGCTGGCAGGTGACGAGTTTGCCCGCACTCAAGGTGGCAATAATAACGCCTATTGTCAAGACAATGAGACTACCTGGTTGAATTGGGAACTGGCGGAGTGGCAAAAAGAGCTCTACAGAGCTGTACAAAAATTGATTACTTTGCGACGTGAACACCCGGTTTTCCGTCCTTCAAAGTTTTTGACTGGTAAACCTCACCCTGGGGACACGATTTCGGATTTGTCGTGGTACAACCAGGTGGGACTATTAATGGGCGACCGGGCGTGGCATGACCCTGCCAGCCGGGTTTTCCAAATGTTACGTTCCGGACGCCCCTATGGCGATCAGGATTTGCTGGCAGTTTTCAATGGGATGCTTTCCCCGAAACATGTGCGTTTAGCTCCGGGTCGAGGAACTGCCTACCACGAGGTATGGGATTCTGCGATTACAGAAGCTGACGAGGACGTGCCTTCGCTTAACCTGGCCGGTGACGATATCCTGCTTGAGCCTTTATCTATCAAACTTTTCCTAGCCGATTCCCGCGAGGATTAGTCTCTTTTCCCGGCTAGCTTCGCCCCAGTTAGCTTCGCCCCAGCGATATCCGGGGCGAAGCTTTGCCGTGGGTTTTTTCTTGCAGAAAGAACTAAATCAGAATTATTTACGCAGCTGAGAGCGTTTAGGCTTTCGGATTATTGCGCCCCCACTAACTAGGATGAAGGACGTAAGTGCAAGTAAAAATACATCTTGAGAACCAGTTTTTGTAAGCCCAGCTACTGTAGGTTTTGAGTTCTTACCGCTTTGTGCTTGCCTGGTGGTTCCCTTTTGGGAAGCTACTCCCTTGGGGGTAGCTTTGCCCCCGCTAGAAGTATCGGGGGTAGCCCCACCGGTTGTTGGCGGGTTGGTAGTGGGGGTATCACTCGGAGGAGTGTCTATAGGAGGAGTGTCCGGGGAGGCAATAGGGGCGAAGGTTGCGTTAAATATGACGTCCCTGTCTGTGACCGTATAGGAAAACTCGGGTTCGAAAGATACTGTCTTGTCTGCGAGACGCCAACCAGTGAAGCGATATCCTTCGGCGGGAGTTGCTTTCAAAGTAACAGTGTCACCTTTATACAGTTTTACGCCCTTGATAGTGTTCGGTTCTATAACCGCTGTCCCCATGTTTGCCTGCTCGTTTGGAACATTAACTTGCACGCTGCGTGAGGCTTCGCTGGTGGCAGGAGTGCTATTCGCGTGAGTATCCGTGTTTAACATTGTCCAGCGGTAAACCGAATGAGTTATCCCATCTTCTGCGATAACGTCAGCTTTTAAGATATTTGTTCCGGGAGCTAATTGAATAGATTCAAATGTTCCATCTGCGCCTGGTTTTAGTTCTTTATTATTCAATTGGAGCCGCATATTTGCTTTCGGACTGGTTTTGAAAGCAACCTTAATCAGGGAATGAGCGCCATCAGTAGTAGCGGCGTAATTGAATACATTGGGAATCGTGGTTATTTCGCCATCTAATAGCCCAGTCACTGAACCGGTAATCCGTGCTTGACTGTTTTTCGCGGTTGGAATCTTTCCGCTGGGCGTTATGTCCTGGACAGTTTTCTTCGTTCCTAGTTTTATCTTTTTACCGTTCAGGGTGATATCCGTATAGGAAACCGGGGTATTATTCCCATCGGGGTCAGAACTACTAGCGGAAGCAAAAGCTAGTTTTATGTCTTTACCTAGGAAACTAGCATCTGCTTGCCCGATTTTGTTCCAACTCTTTCCGTTATCAGCACTGAAATAGGTGGTAACAGTATTTCCCTGTTTTGAAAACTTCAGGAGGACGGATTCGGCGTTTTCACCGGCTCGTACCGTCTCATTTCCGCCGTACCAAGTTTCCTGTGCTTTTGCGGAGCTTTCTCTAACCTGGGCAATCTTTCGGATATTACCATTGCGGTGTTTTCTTTGAATAGCAAGGTAATTGTTTTGATCCTTGTACAGGTAAACTCCGGTATCTGACCACGAAGAACTGGTTAGCCCCTGTTGCCTGACGGTAATTTCAAAATCACTGGAGCTTTCAGGGGCTATCACCTGACCGACTAAAATGTTTTTTCCTTGCTGTTCTTGGTATAGACCTCCAGATGAATAGGTCGAGGTGAAGCCAAATTCCTTAGGTTTTATTTGGTGAGCCGAATCTTCTGTTTCTATGCTCCACTTATCAGTAAAGCTGTAGATTTCCTGTGGCACACCGGCTGTGGTCGAAACTTGCAGCGTTAAGGGATTAGAGGTGCGTTTAACCGCCTTATCTCCAGTTCCTACAACTTCTGTCATGGTGAGCGTGGCGCTGCCTTCACTTAGCGCATAAACTATGCCCTCAGAATCTACTTTTATTACGTTCGGATTCGAGGAAACAAAGTAGCGAGTAACGGTCGGTGAGGTCGAGGGGTTAGTTACAACTGCCCCATTAGTCTTGGCTAAATCATTACTGATGTTGATATTAGCGGAATCCATCTGGGAAACATCTACGGAAGTGTCTAAACCTTGCCCATATTTGTTATTGGCAATAGTAACGGTTTTGTTTCCTTGCAGGCGATATAAAGAGGTATTTGTCATTGGGCTGCCGGAAGTAAGCAGTCGCATACTGCCTCCCACCGGCACTATCTTCTGTTCTGATGTTAAAGTCAAGAGTCCGGGGTCTTGCAGCCAGATTGTGTTATCCGTGAAACTGAGGTCTTTTGTGCTTTTAGCATCTAGAACTCGCTGCGCATCTCGCCCATTGCCCGCAGGATTCTGCGCGCCTGCTCTCAGAATATAGAACTTGTTTCCGGTAATAGTCACATTTGAATGAACAGTATTTGTTTCACTGACAGTCGGGTTAGTCGGTTGTATAAATATCGCCTGGGAACTGCCATTCAAAAAAGTATTATTCTTAATCGTTAGGTTTCTGACTGGACCGGATTCGTACCAGCCTTGAGCATCGTTAGAAATATATATTCCTGCCATTCCGATTCCGTCAAAGGTGTTATTCTCTATAACCACTTTTTTACGGGTGGTTACCAAAATCCCTCTCGTGGGGGTGGCGGTGAAAACATTGTTCGATATTTCCACTTCGGGAGTGTAGGTAATATTTTCTACTACGTGGGTGCCGTTCACCCCAATTTGGGCAGGAATGTCTTTATCAAAGGTCAAAATAATATCGGTGAGATTTCCAGAGCCTTCACCCTGGATTCCTCCCCTACCGTCTGGACCATCCACTGCGGTCACGGTTCGCACAGAATCTGGAACAGTAATCATATTCCCCTTAGTAGAGAACTCAACTTGATCCCCGATGAAGTAATTGGGGAAACCGGCTGTTTCATGATGTTTGAAACGTACCCTGATTTTATTTGCGGCTATTTTTTCGACTACTTCATTAAATGTGCCATGAACATTAATGGGATCGTCATGAGGGTTAGAAAAATAGGAATTAATTATCTGTATTTTACCTTTTGTTCCTGACATTTGGATAAAGTCAGCAAATCCAGAGGTAGAACGCCCGGTTTCCGCAGGAGCCTCAAACCGAACATTATCAATAGTTATATTTTCACTATGTTGCCCCACAATCCCAAAGCCGTGTAAGAAACCTATCTGAGTCTTTTCAATAGCGACATCTTTAGATTTCCAAATAAACATTCCGGGATGGTCTCGGTCTAACAGCCGCATCTGAAAATACATTCCCTTTTTCAACAACTTGTTAAGCGGGCTAGAATAGGTAACTTTTAGATGACTGGCATTATCGGTTTTTATTTCTTTAATAGAGGTTACATTAGCAAAGATTGTGCTATTCGGGTTGCCAGCTCTCCAAGTTTGCTGTTTGGAAGCATCATATGCCTGCATATAGCTAAATTCTGATTGCTTTGTGGTCCAGTATCGTTGGTTACTATAAGGACTGCTATCGGAATACCACGTTATATCATTACCATTCAAAGAATAGTTGTATTGTTTTGGAACTAGAAAAGTAGCTGTCTTGGTGTCACTATCAACTTTTTCTACCGCAATATCTATAACGGTTGGGGTCGCAAAATCGGTAGCTACATTTTGTATTTTTATTTTTTTGGAATTAATGGCTGCGAATTCAGTCATTTTTCCGTGGTACATAAAAAGTGAACCGCTACCATCTATGGTCACGTCATCTAAATCCTCAATTAGGATTCCAATTCGTTTCTTTTTGAATCTTTCACTTGCACCCACCGTGTTGGAAACATACAGGGTGCACTCTGGGGCTTTATCGGGGTAAAAATCGTATCTTCCCGTAGGAAAACGTAAAACTATTGATTTATCCGGGTGCGCTTTTCGCAGCTCTTTCAGCTTTTCTATCGCTTTTTCTACCGCAGGGGCAGAATCTGTTTTACCACTGGGGTCAGCACCGAAAGCAGTAGCATTTACCGTTATTGATTCCTTTTCCTTAGCTAGCGCAGTGGTAGGAGCGGTCAAGGCAAGAGCCGTAATAACTAGACTCAAGATGCCGATAACCGAAATAATTTTATTTAAAGTCTTTGGTTTTTCGGGGGGACACAGGTGACTAGCAGGGTTTAACCTAGCGAAAACGGTATGCAACATCGGATATCTTTCTGTGGCATCATTGCCTACTGGCTTATATAGCGAAAAGCTTGCTGTTTAGTCACTATATATTTGCCTCGTCCTCCCTAGCAAGCAGGAGCAGATTTCATGGTGGCGGTGATTTCCGCTAGCGCTTCCCTGGCTACCTGGCTAAGCATCTTGTATATCCCCCCGCCCCCACCTAACCCCGAGCTGAAGTTCACCACCAGCAACATGAACCTACTCAACTAGCATTTTTGTCTAACAAATTTTTCTTGGCAGATTCCCGAGAGGATTAACGCGCAGCTGTAGCTTAAGAAATCTAAATCGCGGGGGAGAGATTTTTCCTCCCGCCCAAGAAATTTGGAAAACGTAGCGGCGTTTTCCAAATTCTTATGCCCACCACACCCACTCGGATAAAACCTCGACTCCGCGCGACACCCCTACACAGCCGGTTAGAGAAACCCGGAGTGCTTTTACCGAGCCAGCCCCGACACAGGAGACAACCAATCCCCCGCACCCACAACTTCCAGGCATATAACCAGGCAACCACGCCCACCGGAGCAACATTTCCACCCTACTGATTCCAGGCATACGCGCCGTTTTCATCCTCCCGAGACAAAACCCCCCTCCCAATACCGGCAAAACGCCCCAATAACGACCACAATTCCCACCTCGGGAGGGCGCAACCGCACCCGGAGGGCGAAAACGTCACCAAAGAGGCGCAGAGCCTAGGTTTTTCTGGAATATCTCCTCCCACGTAGACTGGGGCTATGAGTGATAGTGGCGAAAAACTAGAAAATTCTACCGACGCAGCCTCTCTGCAACGAGCGGAGCGGGTATCTCAAGAGATTGAGGCAGCAATAGATAAAGACCCCAGCAAGTTCCGGGTACTCACCGGCGATCGCCCGACCGGTGCCCTACATTTAGGGCATTATTTCGGAACAATTAAAAACCGGGTGACGATTCAGCGGCGCGGGGTGGAAACCTGGATTCTAATTGCCGACTATCAGGTAATCACTGATAGGGAGGGAACCGGTCCGATTCGAGAGCGCGTCCTGAATATGCTCGCTGACTATATTGCTTGTGGACTTGACCCCGAAAAGACCACTATTTTTACCCATTCAGCAGTGCCAGCTCAAAACCAGTTAATGCTGCCTTTCCTGTCTTTAGTGACCGAGGCGGAGCTGCACCGTAACCCTACAGTGAAATCGGAACTATTGGCTTCCGAGCGCCCCATGTCGGCACTGCTGCTCACTTATCCGGTGCATCAGGCAGCCGATATTTTGTTCTGTAAAGCAAATCTGGTTCCAGTAGGTAAAGACCAACTCCCCCACTTGGAGCAGGCACGACTAATTTCGGATCGTTTTGAGCGGGTATTTAGACGTAAATCTTCCCTGAAACATCGGGTGTTTCCTCGCCCTGAGGGGCTTCTTTCCGGAGATGGCGCCCTGATTTTAGGCTTGGATGGCGAAAAAATGTCGAAGTCGCGTGGCAACGCAGTTGAGCTGGGAATGACCAGTGACGAGACCGCGAAACTAATCAAACGCGCGAAGACTGATGCACAGCGTCATATTACTTACGACCCGGATAATCGCCCTGAAGTGTCTAATCTTTTGCGCCTTGCCGGTCTTGCCAGTGGGCAAGATCCTCGCGTTATTGCTGAAGAAATCGGGGATCAGGGGGCTGGGAAACTGAAACAGGTACTCACGGAGTCTTTAGATGCCGCTTTATCTCCGATTAGGTCGCGAAGGGCAGAGCTGCTAGCTGACCCCGGTTATTTATGGGATATTTTACATCGCGGTAATCAGCGCGCTAACGAGGTCGCAAACGAGACTTTGGGCGAGGTACGTCAAGCAATGAACATGGTTTACTAGCCCTATGAAACCACTGCGAACACTGATAAAACTCCTAATCACCCTGGTGGTGATGGTCGTTATTTGCCTGGCTGGAACTAATTTATATGTTTTGCATCGAACTAAGGGGCAGATTATTTCCCTTTCCGAGGCAAAAGATAAGGGCGCGCAGGTGATTGTGGTTTTGGGTGCGGGTACTTATCCGGATGGGTCACCTTCCCCGATTCTGGCTCAGCGGTTGCAAACCGCTGTGAACCTGTATCGGGAGGGAGCTGCTAAAAAGATTCTGATTAGTGGCGACCATGGACAAGTGCACTATGACGAGATTAAATCCATGCGGAACTGGCTGCGGCAGCACCAGGTAAAAGCCGAGGATATTTACGCCGATCATGCCGGTTTTTCAACCTATGAGTCTGCTTATCGGGCGGACGCTATTTTTTCAGTGCGCACCGCGATAGTGGTTACTCAGCCCTATCATCTTCCACGCGCCCTCTATGATTTCCAAAGCCGCGGTATCGAGGCTTGGGGAGTCGGAGCTGCCGGGAATAGCTATCCGGGACAGACGGGGCGAACTATTCGCGAGTGGGCGGCACGAACCAAAGATGTTATTTGGGTAACTACCAAACGGAAACCAACTTATCTTGGTCCTAAAATTTCTTTGGAGGGACCGGCTTCCGCTACTGACGGCTGAGAACGACCGATTTTAGCGATTTTTCTACCTGGTTTCGTGCGGGAAAGGCTGATTTTTCCGTTATTTACCGGGATTGAAAGGGCGCGCGAGACAGTTGCACTTGTTAGGCTGGAATATGCAGAGTCCGTCAAATAAGGAGACAGCATGGCAAGCGACACCTCCAGTTCGCCCACAACCCGCTCAACAACGAAACTAGCTGGTAAAAAGGGTGATTCTCCGGCTAGTAGCGAACGTGGTATCGCTACCTCCGAACCGGTTGCCGCCGCTAAAGTGACCGCGGCAAAGAAGACTACCGCCCCGAGCGCCTCCTCAACTAGCGATACAGTTACGCCCCCAAAGACTACCGCTACCAAAGCTAAGAGCAGCAAAACTGCCAGCACGAAAACAGTTAAACCTAAGTCCACCGGGGTGAAGCGAAGCGTCCGTCAAGCCAAGACCGCTAAAACCGCAAGCGTAAAGAAAGCTACCGCGACCTCTACGGTTAAGAAAACAACTGGGGAAAAGAAAGCTGCTAGTAACGCTACTACCACCACCCGCAAGCGCGCTAGTAGAGCGAAATCTGCGCCCTCGTCCTTAGAACCGCGAAACTTATTCCCTGCCTCTGCCCGCCTAGCTAGGATTCCGGTTACCGAAGTGGAACCGGTTATCGAAGATGGGCTGTGGCCAGCTAAAGCGGTAGAAGGCGAGTCTTTTCCGGTACGTGCCACCGTCTTTCGGGAAGGGCATGACGCTTTAGGGGCGGAAGCCGTATTGTTTAACCCCGAGGGGACGGAAACCATGCGGGTACGAATGTATGATGTTGCCCCCGGTTTGGATCGTTTAGAGGCATGGCTAAAACCAACCACTCCCGGCGACTGGAGTTTCCGCATAGACACCTGGTCAGATCCTTATCAAACCTGGAGTAAAGAAGCCTCAATCAAAATTCAGGCAGGTATTGATGTTGAACTAGAGTTCGAGCAGGGGGCATTGCTTCTTGAACGGGCTGCCCGTGGGCAGGCACTTAACAATCCCGCCCAACTACCTCCTGACAGTGAGCGCGTTACCCGGCTGCATGAGGCCGCTAAAGCAATGCGGGATAAAACCCGCCCGATTCAAGAGCGCCTATCGGTGGGGCTTCATTCTTCAATCCGCGGCATTTTCCGCACCCACCCTTTGCGTGACCTGCTAGAATCTTCGCGCACCTATCCTTTGCGGGTTGATCGCGAACGCGCCCTATACGGTTCTTGGTACGAGATTTTTCCGCGTTCCATTGGCGCTTACCAAGATCAAGAGGGACAGTGGCATTCTGGTACCTTGCGTACTGCTACCTCAGATTTACCCCGGATTGCTTCCCTGGGGTTTGACGTGGTGTATCTAACTCCTGTGCATCCGATTGGTACTACTTTCCGCAAAGGACGCAATAACGCGTTAGAGGCTGCGCCCGGTGACCCTGGCTCTCCGTATGGTATCGGCAGCCCCCAGGGTGGTCATGACGCTATTCATCCTGAGCTTGGCACTTTTGATGATTTTGATTATTTTGTGAAGAAAGCTAAAGGACTGGGGCTGGAAGTAGCACTGGATTTGGCGTTGCAGTGTTCTCCCGACCATCCTTGGGTAAAAGAACACCCCCAGTGGTTCAAGCATCGTCCCGATGGCACGATTGCCTATGCCGAGAATCCCCCAAAGAAGTATCAGGATATTTACCCCCTGAGTTTCGACACTGATTATCGCGGACTATATAACGCTGTCCGTGATGTAATCGAAAAATGGATTGCCCATGGGGTAACGATTTTCCGGGTTGATAATCCGCATACAAAACCGGTGCAGTTCTGGCAAGAGATATTAGCGGAGTTCCGCGAAAAACACCCCGAAGTGTTGTTCCTTGCGGAAGCATTTACCCGTCCCGCCATGATGCGCACCTTAGCTCAGGTTGGTTTCCATCAGTCCTACACCTATTTTGCGTGGCGTAATAATCGCGAGGAGATTGAAAAATACTTACAAGAGGTGTCCTGGGAGTCTTGCTCGTATATGCGACCGTCATTCTGGCCAACCACCCATGATATTCTCACGCAAGTTATGGTTGAGGGCGGAAAACCGGCTTTCAAAATGCGAGCAGTTTTAGCAGCTACCGGTTCTCCCAATTGGGGGATTTACTCTGGGTATGAACTGATAGAAAATGTACAGCGACCAGGTTTTGAAGAGCAGATTAATAACGAAAAATACCAGTTCAAACCGCGTGATTATTCCGGTCAAACCGCTCAAGAAATCCAATCCCTCTTAACCTGCCTAAATGGTATCCGCAGGCGGCATCCGGCTTTACAAAGGCTACGAAACCTGAGTATTCATCCCACTACTCACCCCAGTGTGGTTTGCTTTTCTCGTCATCTAGATGCTTGGGAGTCGCCGACTGGAAGCGCAGATACCGTGATTGTGCTGGTTAATCTAGATCCGAAGAATACCGCTATTGGTTCTGTCTACCTGGATTTAGCGGATTTGAAGATTAGCGGATACTCGTCCTCATCGTGTTTCAAAGTTCGCGACGAACTGGATGGACAGGTCTATCAGTGGGGAGCCAGCAACTATTTTGAGCTTAATCCCTATGAGCGCGTAGCCCACGTGTTCGCGGTGGAATCCGACTAAACGGGTATTGGCACAGTTCTTGGAAATAGTTAAAGGAGTCTTGCTTGAGCGAAAGCATATCTAAAGAAACCGAGCCGCGGGGAAACCTGTTGTTTCCCCGCCCTTGTTCCCGTCCGGTTTCTTCTCCCTCTGAGTCTCCCAACTGGTATCGCAGCGCCGTTTTTTACGAGGTGTTAATCCAGGCTTTTTCTGATTCTAACGGGGACGGTATCGGGGATTTCCAGGGGTTGATTTCGCGTCTTGATTATCTGGCTTGGCTGGGGGTGGATTGCCTATGGCTTCCCCCTTTCTATCCTTCGCCTATGCGCGATGGAGGCTACGATATTAGTGCCTATACGGACGTAAACCCGGCTTTTGGTTCGATGGAAGATTTCACCGCCCTGGTGGAGGCCGCCCACGAGCGCGGAATTAGGGTATTGGTCGATATCGTAGTCAATCACACCTCTGACCAGCACCCTTGGTTTGAGGCTTCCCGCAAGAATCCAGAGGGTGAATACGGGGATTTTTACGTTTGGCGCGACAGCGATACCGATTATCAGGACGCGCGTATCATTTTTATCGACACCGAAACCTCAAACTGGACCTATGACGAGGTACGCGGGCAATACTATTGGCATCGTTTCTTTTCGCACCAACCGGATTTGAACTTTGAGAATCCGGCGGTGCAAGCGGCAGTAATGAATGTGGTGCGTTACTGGTGTCGCACCGGGGTGGATGGTTTCCGTCTGGACGCGATCCCCTACCTATTTGAAGAAAACGGCACCAACTGCGAAAACCTCCCGAAAACTCACTGGTTTGTGAGCGAACTTCGAAAAATGGTGGACGCGGAGTTTCCAGGAACTTTGATGGTGGCGGAAGCCAATCAACCTCCCCTTGATGTGATTGACTATTTCGGGACTGAGAACGACCCGGAGTGTCATATTTGTTTCCACTTCCCCCTGATGCCCAGGCTATTTGCGGCTTTGCAAACCGGTTCCTCTAAGGGGCTTCGTCAAATATTGGCGGAGCTTCCCGAGTTACCTGCTGGCGCACAATGGGGTACTTTCCTGCGTAATCACGATGAACTAACTCTAGAGATGGTTACTGACGAGGAACGCGAAGATATGTATTCCTGGTATGCCCCGGAATCACGTATGCGCGCTAATGTGGGGATTCGTCGCCGCCTCGCACCCTTACTGGGGGGTTCACGGCGCAAAGTAGAACTGGCGCACGCCCTCTTGTTGTCTATGCCTGGTTCTCCGTTTTTATATTACGGGGACGAAATCGGCATGGGTGATAACATTTGGCTCCCTGACCGTTTCGGGGTACGCACCCCGATGCAATGGGATACTTCTTCTACCGCCGGTTTTTCTACCGCGGATCCGGATTCTTTCTTGGTTCCTTTGATTGACTCCCCTGGTTGGGATAACCGCACCATTAACGTGCAAGAATCTTTGGGGCGTCCTACTTCCTTATTGCATTGGCTGCGGCAAGCGCTTCATTTACGACGTCGCCTCACCTGTTTTGGTCAAGGTTCGCTTTCGCAGGTTAGAGCCGACCAGGATTCGGTGTTGGCTTTTATCCGCCGGGATAAAAATTCTACCGTCCTTTGTATTTACAATCTGGGCGAGGGCGCGCTGGCAGCGAAATTATTCTTGCCGGGCATGGCTTCTTGGGGTTTGCGTGAGGCTTTCGACGGGGGTTGGTTCCCCACGGTGGGCGCAGATGAAACCGTAACCGTAACTATGAATCGCCACGGTTTTTATTGGTTGGAGCTTTTTGCTCCTGACCAGGTTGAAGATAATAAAGAACTCAGCCTCGAAGTGGCTACAGTCAGCACTTCCCTACCGGTGATTGTGGACACTACCAGCACCATTAATGATTTAGACAGCACGGGTTCTTCCGGCTCTCAGCTTTCCTATCCGGCGTTAGATTTCTCGTTATTGAAGGAGGACGATAATGAGCGCTGATGTAACTAACTTCCGGCTACCTTGGCCAGACCGGGACGCCATTATTGATGCCATTTGGGATTATTTGAGTTTGCGGCGTTGGTTTCCTGCTGGTCTTAAACGCTCCCAAGTGCGGGTTTTAGATTATCGCGAGCTTGATGATTCGCGTTTCAGGCTACTTATTCTTGAAGCCCAGAATGTGTGGTATCACCTGCCTTTAGCGCTGGTTTCCAATTGGGAGGGTTCCGGTATTGCCGGACGAACAATCTGCCCGCAAGACACTCCTTACTACCTGGTAGATGCCCCTTACTACCCTGAATATGTGAAATATTGGCTGAGTTTAGCTCACCAATCCGGGACGCTTCCGCTACTGCCCGAGCCGGAAGACTTTATTCCTCGTCTGTTGGAAGCCAGCGAAACCAGTACGGTTCTTACCGGGGAACAGTCCAATACTTCCGTCCTCATCCGGGGGAAATATCCTGCAATTATCAAGTTTTTCCGAGTGCTAGTTTCGGGGCTAAATCCCGAGGTCAGCACCCCTAACGCCTTAGCCCAGACCGGATGGGAGGGTATTCCCAAGCCTATTGGTTATTCGTTACTAAACCTCTGGAATCAAGATGGTAAGCCCCAAGAGGTGACTACCGCCTGCGCAGCTACCCTCCTTGACGAGGCGAAAGATGGTTTCAAACTGGTGTGCTCCCTGGCACGCAGTGGCGAGAATCCCGAAACCCTTGCCCGCGAGCTTGGAGAATTCACAGCGGATATGCACCGCCATCTATTAGCGGCTTTTGGAGCTGGTGAGAATCCATCCTCGGGAACTATGCTTGCCAGCCGTTTACGTTACCAGTACGAGCAGGCTAAAGCGTCTTATCCTGCTCTTTCTAGCCACCCTCAGATTGGCAACGAAATCGAGCATTTAGCGCAGGCTCTGACCGCACTGGGAGCGCTGCCTCCCACTCAACGAGTTCACGGCGACTATCACCTGGGGCAATGCCTCTATAGCGGTGGGCGCTGGTATGTAACCGATTTTGAGGGCGAGCCTCTGCGTCCTCTAGAGGAGCGAACTGCCCCTGACCAGGTAGAGCGGGATATTGCGGGAATGTTGCGATCGTTTGACTATGCCCGGGTAGAGGGCGGTCAAAACGGCGATTGGCTGAACCGCGCTCGTCTAGCATTCCTGGAGGGATATTTCGCAGATCAGCAACTGCCTGCCCCGGCCTTGGCGGTGCTTAGAGCGTTTGAAGTGGAAAAAGCGCTTTACGAATTACGCTACGAGGCGGCGCAACGCCCTGACTGGGTACATATCCCCTTAGAGGCGCTAATGCTACTTCTGCCACAATCAAGTTAAGCTGCAAGAACAGTCGTTTTTACAGAGTAAACACACTAGCGCACCAACCCCTAAATCTGGTAGAGTTGTTACAGAATTGTAATCTTTTTAACTTTTGAAAATCAGCAGGAGTTTCGATGCGCAATCCCATAGCAAAGCGCCCCACAGCGCTAGTGCTCGTCCTATCCCTGGTCGGATATATGATTGCCCTACTCGGGCCGGCTCTAGCGGTAGGTATCGCCAATGCCGCTAACGGGCAGGTAATCAAGAACTGGAACGAACTAGGTACCCAGGTCAGCAAGGATATTGATTTAAGCGATGCCAACTTACCAGCCGACGCTAACGGTCGCAGCATTAGCGTTGCTGGCAATGTCACCATCACCGGCTCAGCTAACAAGACTTTCAAAGGTTTAACTTTTGTGGTGAGCGAGGGTCACTCCCTGACTGTAAACAACTTGCAGATTGACAATACCGCTTACCCTGATAAAGCTATCGTGGTTGCCGGGGATAAGAACCCGCAAAACCGGCTCACTTTCAAGGGCGACAATACCTTTACTCGCAGCAAGGCCTCCTCTGAAAATGCTACTAAGGACAACCCCTCACCTCTGCCGTTAGTGCAGGTTAAAGCCGATACCCAGCTGACTATTGGCAGTGAAGATTCTTCCGTATTGAATCTTTCCAACCCCACTTCCCCACTTTCGCAAGCTGCCCTCATCGGTACTCAGCATTTCTCGACTTTCGGCACTATCAATATCGCTGGTGGTACGTTGAATTTGCAGGCTTCCTCGCAAAGCGCAGCCATGATTGGTTCCGGTGGCGCTTTCTACGAGGTTAAATCGGGAACTAACCCCTCGTGGCTCAACAACTATGACGAAACCCCCTGGAGCGCTGGGGGAACTATTAACATCACTGGTGGCACTATTAACCTAGACAAGACTGGCGACGGCTCCTATGGTGGCGCATTTATCGGTGCTGGTCGCGGCGCAGTTAAAATGCCTACCTCTGCCGATATTTCTTGGGCAAAAACCGGAGCTGCGGTAGCTATTAACGTCAGTGGCGGGCAGATTAACGCCCACGGAAATCACACTGCTTTAGGTGCGGGCAGTTTCACCACCCCCATGAAGGGCAAAGATGGCGCTGCGCAGGGTGTTTACACCCAGGCATATGCAAAGGTAAACATTAGTGGTGGCTTGGTACAGGTGACTCCTAGCGCTTCCGACACCGGTAACAGCGCTATGAATATCGGTTGCCGCGGCGTGGGTAACTGGAACGAAAACTTTGCTGACTTTGGATGGCCGCTCACTCCCGGCTGCGAAGTAGCAATCAGCGGCGGAAAAGTGAGCGTAGGGACTGCCGACTCCACCCTCGCGGCCACTGGTGACATTGCCGCTATTGGCTCTGGTCCTGACAGCGCCAGCGTAAACGTGAAAATTTCCGGCAATGCGCAAGTTGCTGCCTATTCCAATGGGCGAGGAGCAGCTATCGGCGGAGGCTTCGCTTCCGGAGCTTCCACCGTTTCTATTTCCGATAACGCCGAAGTAAAAGCGCTCGGGGTGGTGCGCGAATCCCCAGCTATCGGAGCGGGCGGGCTTCCCCCAGCAGAGCAGTTCGAGGGGAACTCTCGCCTAGACGAGGACACCGCGCGTGGACAATCTCAAAATCAGGTTCGCATCTTTGGCAATGCCCAGGTGACCGCGGAAACTGATACCGATTCTTTAGAGGACGATGAAGCACCAAATGGTGCAATCGGAGCAGCCACTAACCGTTCTGGTCAGGTGAGCATTAGCGACCAAGCAAAGGTTACAGCCAAGGTATTTGGGCTTCGGCACGGGGCGGTGATTGGCAGCGCCGGTTACATCAAACCTTACGTAGCTGATCCCTTTAAGGTCACTATCTCTGGTTCCCCCACCGTGAAAGCCTATGTCCAGCCAGTTCGCCTACCTAAGAAGCAACAGTTAGGCTACGGTTTCGGTGCTGCAATTGGTTCTGGTTTACAAACCCAAGTACCAGCCCAAATCACTCTTTCCGGTAGTCCCAACCTGGATTTGATTGGCGGGCAAGCCAGCTCGGGCGTAGGGCTCGGCTTTAAGAGCAACGGCTCTGGTAACTCCGTTACCGCAAACTTGGACGCAGGGGCAAAAATCCAGGTCACTTCCCCGATTGGTTCTCCCCGCACTGACGGCAGCAGTAATCGCGGCAAGTTCGCCCTAGCCAATGGGGTTAATATGCCGCTTGATGCCGTTAAGGGCAAGGGGCAGGTATTAAACCTACGTTTTGCAGACGGCAGCGTTGATGGCAGCGGTTCGCCCTTAACTTTGGGACTCACCACGGCGGTCAGCAAGCTAGCTCAAAACCAACAGACCATACATTTCTCCCTGGTTACCCCCGAGGGCGAAACCGTGCTTTCCTCGGCTCTTACCAGCACCCTTTATAACGGATTGGCATTTTCGGTTCCCAAAACTGGCAACTACTATCTGCAATCTGGGGTGACTCCGCGGCTCTTCGCCTATCACGGGGATCAGCAAGCAGAGGGCGCGTTCACCTTCCCGGTCACCTCTCAGCTATACACTCAGGACGGATTGCTATGGGCGCAGGGTTACTCGTTAAAATACCAAGTAGCTGGCGAGGGCGGAAGCCTTCCGCAGGCTTACACCACCGAGCGTTATCTGCCCCCGAACTCCTCTTTAGGGGCGCTACCGGCAGTAACTTTGCCTACGATTTCCGGCAAGACCTGTTCGATTGACCATTGGGAGCTTAACGGAAGTCGAATAAGCGAGACTGACCTATCACAAGCGAAACTCACCGCTGATACTACCGTGACAGCGGTTACCAAATGCGAAGATACAGTCGCTCCTCCCCAGCCACAGCCGGAAAAAACTACTTTCAGCTGGCAGCTACAAGACGGTCAGGGTAAAGCCTTAAGCGGCGGACAGTTCACCCTGACTGAAAAGGGCGGGGCGGCAGTAAACGTACCAGATTCTACTTCCGGTACTTTCACCGTAAATGATCTTGATCCTGCCAAGACCTATGTACTTACCCAGACGCAGGCTCCTCAAGGATACGAGCTACCTGCCCAGACCTCCTATACGGTAACTTTCGAGAAAACTTCTCAGGGATACCAGGCAAAGGTAAATAATACGGCGGTGAGCGCTGCCGCATTTGTTATCACTAACGCCAAGACTCCACTTCCTCCCCAGCCGGTAGCTTTCAATTGGAAGCTACAAGACACAAAGCAGAACTTGCTACCAGGAGGCACTTTCAAGTTGGTTTGCGCAGGTAAATCGGTTGATATTCCTGCCACCGGTACTACCTCGGGAACTTACAGCGTTACCTTAGACCCGACTAAGGGCAGCTGTACCTTAACTCAGAGCAATGCTCCTAAAGGTTACAAGCTAGGTGAGACTACTTCCTATAGCATCACTTTTGTAGAAAAAGACCAGGCTAACGGAATTTGGGCTACAAAAGTGAACGGTAAAGAAGTAAGCACCCTAACTTTCACCAATAGTGAGCTACCCAAACCCCCGGTTACTACCTCTTTCACTTGGAAACTTACCGACACTGCCGGTAAGGAGCTTAATGGAGGTACTTTCAGATTGACTGGCGGAAAAGCTCCGCTCACGGTAACTTCTCAAGATGCGGCAGATCCGGGGGTATATATGGCCTCGAATCTTGATCCGACCAAGACCTACACTTTGTCACAGATTACCGCTCCTAACGGTTACTCGGCGGATAGCTCCAGCTACCAAGTCACTTTTGTTAAAAGCGGTGAAAGCTATAAGGCTCAAGTAGGTGGAAACGACCTACCCACTGCTGGTCTGGTAATAAAGAACACCAAGTTACCTACTAAAGCCCAAATTCGTTGGGAAGTGGTTTCTTCTGCCGATAAAGCGCAGTATGTTCCCGGCACTTCCTTTAGGGTTACTCCTTTCTTAGCGGACGGGAAAACCTTGGACGCGGCGAAGTCTTTTATCGTCACCGATTCCACTACCTCAGTTGGCACTGATTTGAATAAAGCAGTGGGACAATACCGGGTAGTAGTTCCCGATGGCTCCTTGAAATACCAGGTGCAACAGCTCACTACCAGCCCTGATTTCGGGCTTAAAACCCCGGCACAAACCGTGAGTTTCTCCGCTTCTTCCGATGGTAGCTACAGCCAGATTGTTGAAGGTAGCGGTCTAAAGTTTGAGAACACTCCAGTTATCAAGACCAAGGCTTTCACTTGGAAATTGGTGGATGGAGAATCGAATCCGTTATCGGGGGGAACTTTCTCCCTCACAAATGGGCAAGAGGTAGTGCCGGTCGCTGAAAATAAGGCAGATTCCTCTTTCCAAGCAACCTTGGATTTAGCTAAGACCTACACCTTAAAACAGACTGGCACACCTGCCGGATTTGTTAAAGACAACCGCGTCTACACCATTAGTTTTGAGGGTGGCAATCCTCAAGTTTCCGTTGGCGACACCGGGGTTGATTTAATGAACGGCATTTTGGTTATTAAGAACCAGAAGGTTCCAACACCCCCACCAACCACTGATCCAAAACCGGTCAGCGGGTTACTCACCTGGAAGGTGCTTGATTCTAAAGGTCAGGCAGTAGCCGGAACCTCTTTTCAGGTCACTCCCCTGGGCAAGGATGGTAAACCCGCCGGGGATGCCTTTACGGTCACGGATTTTGTCGGTGGCACTACCACCTTCGCGGTTCCCACTGACCCTACTGACCTAGATGCTGCTACCGGCGCCTATAAAGTTAAGGTTGACGACGTAACCTTGCAGTACCAGCTGAAACAGCTTACTACTGCCAAGGGTCTGCAAATAGCGAAGCCACAGGTTCTATCCTTTAGCCAGGGAGAAAACGGCGAGTGGGTACAAAACTCGACTGTTCCTTTCATGAACCAGGCTAAGCCAGCTGAAAAGCCCACTACTGACCCCACCAAGCCAACTGAGCCGACCTCTAAGCCCAGCGAACCCAGCGGAAAGCCCTCCGGACCGACCGCCGACCCCAGCACGAAGCCGAATCCGGCTGAAACTGGCGGGGCAACTGCGGCACCATCTGGTAATCAAAATGGCGGAGCTACCGAGGCTCCAAATGGGAAAGACAGAATGGGCAGTTCCTCCACATCTAGTTCCGCCCCCTCCTCCCTGCCGATAACCGGACCTAACGGCGCAACTTTGGCTTTAGTTTCGGTAATCTTCGCGATTATAGGTGCAGGGCTGCTTGCGGCTCGCAAACTGCGGGAAGAACGTTAGGGATTCCCATTTTCAACACCTCCTATTAGCTGCCTGGGTAGCAAGGTCATCACACTTGACTCCTTGTTTCCCAGGCAGCTTTGCTATTCGGTTGGTATTGCATTATCCCTGGTTGCCCTCGCTACGATTCGGTCGAGAGTCGCAAACACCTGGAATATGAGTTACAGACTTTCAAAATCGCCCCTGTAGTAGGCGGATATTGACTCCCCATTTTTTCATTCTTATTTATTACTCATATCACCTATTGCCTTGGACTTACGTCCTAGATAAAATGTGATTGCCGCCGCTTAACAGTGGAAGTGGCTGCGAGGGTACTGGGTATTACCCGCCCCCACCGCCCGCGGCAAAAAGCCGGTAATACCGTCTCCAGGCACACCATAAATAAAACCTAAAGGAGATAACTATTTATGTCCGAGGATTACAAACCGAATCCCTATGAGGACGCGAAGAATCAGCTGCGGGAAGCTCAGAAAATCCTGGGATTTTCCGAGGGCGACTACGAGATGCTCGCTTCGCCGCGCCGCGAAATGAGCGTTTCTATTCCGATTCGTCGCGACGACGGCACCCATCAAGTGCTGCACGGCTACCGGGTACAACACAACTTGACGCGCGGACCGGCCAAAGGCGGCATCCGTTACAACGAAAACGTCGATATTGACGAAGTTCGCGCCCTATCCATGTGGATGACCTGGAAATGCGCCCTAGTGAATCTGCCTTACGGCGGAGCTAAAGGCGGGGTGACTATTGACCCCAGCAAGTATTCGCAGGCAGAACTAGAGCGGGTAACTCGCCGCTACATTTCCGAGATTCTGCCGATTATCGGCCCGGAAAAGGATGTGCCCGCCCCGGACGTGGGAACTAACGAACAGACCATGGCCTGGATTATGGACACCTATTCGCAGTTCCAAGGCTACACCGTCCCCGGTATTTGTACTGGTAAACCCGTTTCTCTCGGCGGATCACTCGGACGCGCGGAAGCAACCTCCCTGGGCGTAGTAATCATGGTAGAAGCCGCTCTAAAGAAAAATGGCATCAAATTCGAGGACGCCTCCCTGGCCATCCAAGGCTTCGGTAAAGTAGGGCGCGGAGCTGCCGAAATCGCGCAGCGTCGCGGCGGCAAAGTAGTCGCCATCTCCGACATCTTCGGCGCCATCTACAACGCCGAGGGTATCGACACTAAAGCTCTCGGCGAATACGTGGACGAAAAAGGCAAAGTCGTAGGCTTCCCCGGTGCCGAACCCATGGATGCTGCCCAGCTGCTGCTACTCGATGTAGACGTAGTGATACCGGCCGCCATTGAAGGGGTGCTCACCAAGGAAAATGCTCCCGATGTGAAAGCCAAGATTATTGTCGAGGGCGCCAATGGCCCCACCGATTCCGCTGCCGACAAGATTTTGAACGAAAAGGGAGTAATGATTGTCCCCGATATTTTAGCGAACTCCGGTGGCGTAATCGTGTCCTACTACGAATGGGTACAAGGACGCGATAACTTCTTCTGGCCGCTAGAGCGGGTACAAAAGGAAGAAGAACAGCGTATTACCTCCGCCTGGAAAGATGTAGAGGCTTACGCCGAAGAAAAAGGCGTGACCTTGCGGGTCGCAGCTACCGTATTGGCGGTGGAACGCGTCTTGCAGGCACACAAACGGCGCGGTCTTTACCCGTGATTACTGCCGGCAAAATATCTACCCGTTACTGCCCCCCTTAGCTTTCCTAGCCGCCATTTGCCGCTCGGGATAGGGTTTCTCTTTGTCCCCTATCGGGAGGGCGCAACTGCACCGGGAGGGCGAAAACGTCACCAAAACGGGGTTAATACCCAAATAGGGGCGCGGTCGGTAAATATGCGTAAGTAATGACAGAAGGGCGGGGAAAAAATTTCGTTCAAGCAGACGCAGGTAGCAGTTTTATGCCGAGGAGCAGGATTTCGGAACATCATTGAGCGCGGCCGGTAAAAGATACGGGACTATTGGCAGAAGGGCGCGGGGAAAGTTTGATCCGCGTAGGCGCGGGGACTGGTGGGTACTCCGAGTAGGTGCGGTGGGCAT